>RFNL01000159.1 GCA_009927195.1 Betaproteobacteria bacterium
GGCGGTCGTCCCCCTGGTCGGGCCGGTGTCCTTGATGCTGGCCCTGGCGGCGAGTGGACTCAATGGCCAAAATTTTGTATTTGTGGGCTACCTGCCGCAAGATGCCAGCCTGCGCCAAACGCGTCTGCGTGAGCTCGAAGGCCAGGCCCACAGTCATGGGCAAACCCAACTTTTCATTGAAACCCCTTACCGCAACCCTGCTGTCTGGCAGGCCTTGATGACCCATCTCAAAGGGCATACACGGGTATGCATGGCCAGCGGTTTGACTTTGCCCAGCGCCCGCATTGAATGCCACACGGTTCAAACCTGGCGACAAAAAAACACCAACCCGCCCAAGGACGTACCAACGGTATTTGCCATCGGCGTATGAAGAAATTGAAGCGCTGGCCTCAGCGCACCGCTGGCAAACTGACGCGCATGACACGGCCCATGCCCTCGCCCACCGAAGCGCCGAAGCGCTTGGCCAAACGCTCAGCCACGTTGTCGTGCTGGGTGTAGTCCACCAAATCTTCGGCTTTGACGATGTCGCGGGCCACGTAGTCCAAACTGCCCAAGCCATCGGCCAAACCCAGCTCAACCGCTCGCTGGCCGTTCCAAAACAAACCACTGAACAACTCCGGGGTTTCCTTGAGGCGCTCACCTCGGCCTTGGCGCACCACGGCTATGAACTGCTGGTGTATTTGATCCAGCATGGCCTGCGCATGGGCGCGCTGGGTTTTGGTTTGAGCGCTGAATGGATCTAAAAACCCTTTGTTTTCACCCGCCGTCATCAGCCTGCGCTCGATGCCGAGTTTGTCCATCAATCCCGTGAATCCAAAACCGTCCATCAACACCCCAATGCTGCCCACAATGCTGGCCTTGTCGACATAAATTTGGTCGGCCGCCACCGCAATGTAGTAAGCCGCCGAGGCGCATGACTCTTCCACCACGGCATAAACCGGTTTGCCATGCTTTTTCTTCAAGCGCAAAATTTCATCATTGATGATGCCTGCTTGCACCGGACTGCCGCCAGGGGAGTTGATCAACAACACCACGGCTTGCGCGCCCTCGTCTTCAAACGCCGAACGCAAAGAGGTGACCACTGCACTTGAACCGGCCAAGCCATCCGAATCGATCTCGCCCTTGATTTCAATCACAGCCGTGTGCGGAGAGCTGGTGTTGGTGCTGCTGCCACCGCGGTGCAAGACCACCCAGGACATGACCACAAAAAATACCAACCAGGCCAAACGCAAACCATTGCGCCAATGCCGGGCAAGGCGCCGCTCTTTCAGATAACCCAATGCCAGGCTTTCCAACACAGCGCGCTCCCATGCCGTGTGGGAGGGGCTGGGCGCACTGTTGGAGGAAGCATTGGGGTTGGGGTCGTCGCTCATGGGAATTAAAAAATCAAAGGCTGTAAATTGTGTTCAGTATGCCAGTGAACCACGCCATCCCTTTCCTGCGCGGCAATTTTCACCAGATTGCCCCGGCAAGGCCCGCTGTCACAGGCGCCGGTGCTGGGGTGATAAGTGGCCCCATGGGTGGCGCAAACCAGCCACTGTCCCTGGGCATCGAAAAACCGGTCGGGCTGGAAATCCATTTCCATGGCCACATGGCTACAGCGGTTCAAATAGGCTTGCACTTGACCTTGGAAGCGCACGGCAAATGCGCGGCAAGATTGTCCGTTGTAGACCACATCAAAAGGAACCGCCAGTTTGCCCTCCATCAAATCCTGGCTCTGGCACAAGGCCACCCATTCAGCCATGTTGTGTCAACCAATCATGGAGTTCGGCCACCGAATGCAACACCGCCAACGGCTGATAAGCAGCAAAGCCTGAAGATTCATGGGCCCCATAGCTCACCGCCAAGCTGGGGCAACCCGCATGGCGGGCCATGGCCAGGTCGTGGGTGGTGTCGCCGATCATCAAGGTGCGCTCGGGCGGCACGCCGAACTCGTGCATCAATTCGTGCAACATCAATGGGTCAGGCTTGCCTGCGGTTTCATCGGCGGTGCGCGAGCCGTCAAACAAGCCCTTGATCTCCACCGCTTGCAAAGCGTGGTTCAGGCCTTGGCGGCTTTTCCCTGTGGCCACGGCCAACCAGTGCTGGCGATCGCGCAGGCTGCGCAACAGGGGGACCACGCCCTCAAACAAGGTCAAGTCGTCTTGGTGGGTGCGGTAGTGGTGGCTGTATCTCTCATTGAGCAAGGGGTATTTGTCCACCGGCACATCGGGGGCCGCTTTGGCCAAAGCCGGCATCAAAGCCATGCCGATCACATAAGCCGCCTGCTGTGCGCTGGGCACCGTGCCACCGACATCGCGCACTGCGGCCTGTATGCAGCGCACGATCAAGGCGGTCGAGTCATACAGCGTGCCGTCCCAGTCAAAAGCGATCAGGTCAAACTGGCGGGGTCGGTGGTGCGACATGGTCAAGAAAACTTTGGAGTTCTGGGGGTAAAGGCGCGTTCAGGGCCACCAATTCACCGTTGGCCGGGTGTCTGAACTGTAACTTCCACGCATGCAAAAACATGCGCCGCAATCCGGCTTTTTGCAAAGATTTGTTCAATTCAAAGTCACCATATTTATCGTCACCCACAATGGGGTGGCCCAAGCTGGCCAAATGAACCCGAATTTGATGGGTGCGCCCAGTTTTGATGGTCACCTCCAGCAAGGTGAATTCGCCCACCAAACGCGCTACCTTGACCAAGGTGATGGCCCGCATGCCCTGGGGGTCGTCCGCTGCCACCACCCTCACCCGGCGCTCACCTTCGCTGCCATCGCTATGGGTCAACAGGTACTTTTGCAGGGGCAGGTCGATCACCTTTTGGCGTTGTGGCCAAATACCGCGCACCAAGGCCAGATATGTTTTGTCGGTGGAGCGCTCCCGAAACTGGGTTTGCAAATGCTTTAAAGCGCTGCGTTTTTTGGCCACCAGCAAAATGCCCGAGGTTTCCCGGTCCAAGCGATGCACCAACTCGAATTGACTGGCATGTGGCATGGATTGGCGGATTTGCTCGATCACGCCAAAGCTCAC
>RFNL01000305.1 GCA_009927195.1 Betaproteobacteria bacterium
CTTTCCCGCCAGCGCCTGGCCGGAAAAAATGGGCACGGTCACCAACACCGACCGCATGGTGCAAATGGGCCGACCGGCTTTGTCTCTTCCCGGCCAGGCCCAGTTGGATTTGTGGATCATCCAGCAAATGGCCCAGCGCATGGGCCTGGCCTGGAACTACCCGGGCGAGCAGGAGGGTGTGGCCGCCGTGTACGAGGAAATGCGCCAGGCCATGAACGGTGTGCTGGCCGGTATTTCCTGGCAGCGGTTATGGGATGCGTCGAGCGTGACCTACCCATGCGTGAGCGAAACCGACCCCGGTCAAGCGATGGTGTTTGAACATGACTTTCCCACCCCCGATGGGCGGGTCCGCTTGGTGCCCGCTGACCTGATATCGGCCAATGAGTTGCCCGACGCCGAGCACCCCTTTGTGCTGATCACTGGCCGGCAACTGGAACACTGGCACACCGGCAGCATGACGCGCCGCTCCCTGGTGCTCGATGCAATAGAGCCACAGGCCACCCTGTCGATGTGCAGCGCCGATCTGAAGCGCTTGGGCTTACAAGCGGGTGAAAAGGTGCAGGTGCGATCGCGTCGGGGTGAATTGCAGGTGTGTGTGCGGCAAGACGAAGGCACGCCCGAGGGCACGGTGTTTTTGCCCTTTGCCTACCGCGAAGCCGCAGCCAATTTGCTCACCAATGCCGCCTTGGACCCGGTGGGCAAAATACCTGAATTGAAGTTTTGTGCGGTGCAGGTTTTGGCCTTGAAAGATGCCGCCGCCTGATACCGATTCGACCAAAAGTTGGCCATCCCATGTTTTTCCCGATGGAGGTTCCCTGTAAGATTTTTGCAATCCAAATGTGTTTTGGCTTGTTCTTCGCTGGGGCGGGCCGGTTCAAGCCGACTTTGGTGGCGGCCCAAAATGCAGTGGCTTGGGACCCTTTGACCGCGCAAAAGCCGTCGGTTCCTTTGGCCCCAGGGGGCCAGCAAGACGGCGTTTTGTCCTTGCGCCGTGACCGCCAAAACCCAGACATCTTGGCGGTGCTGCTGATCGGTCATCCGCCGGTCTTGCGACCTGTGGTGCCAGAACAGCACATGGCCGAGATCCTCAAAAGCGGACAAGCCAGCCATGCGGAGGTGCGATGATCCTCCCATGACAAGCCAATTGACCTTGACCACCAGCGTGTTGATGCGCCGTGAGCGCGTGCCCGGTGCCATGGCCAAATGGCAAACATGGCGATGGGCCTTGCATGACGTGGTGCTGCAAGACCCAGGCATCGACGGTTGTGTGCGCTTGTTGCGTGACAGCGAAGACATCCAAATTTGGTTGCACCCGGGCTTTGAGGTGGGCTTGTACCGTGATGATGCCGAGGGCTATTACCTCAATGCCACCGCGCCGCGACCGTGCTGGTTTGTGCTGTGGCGCATGGAAGAAGAGGCCCGATGGGCCGCAGAGCCTGTGGCTGTGCCCGCCATGGTCAGCCTCAGTTACCACGATGCGGGGCGGTGGTTGGATGCCCAAGAAAACGTCGATCAGGTGGCCGCCCCTGAGTCGGTGATCGCTTGGATGAGTGCCTTTGCCCAAAGCCATTGGGTGACCGAGGGCAAGAAGCGGCAGCGGCCCGAGAGTTTTCGGGGCTTGCGGGACCGTTTTGGCAATCCCGCATCGGTGAGTGCCGATAAAACCCGCAAAATCTGATGGCGGTCACACGGGCTTAATATCGCACCATGTCAGATGATGGTTTCTTCCAGCGTTGGTCCCGGCGCAAATCCATGCCCATCGCCAAGCCGCCGCCTGTGCCTGCACCGGCAGTTGCGGCCATGGCATCGCGACCACCGCCAACGGCCCAAACGGCGACCGGTGTTTCCGCATCCACCAACCTGACGCCCCCTCAAGCGCTGCCAAATTCACCCCAGGATCCGATCAAAATCGACGATGAGCTGAAGTCGGCGCCGAGCTTGGCAGACACCCATGCGCTCACACCTGAGTCGGACTTCAGACCCTTCATGGGCCAAGGCGTTGCCCCTGAAGTGAAAAATGCGGCCATGAAAAAACTCTTTGCCGATCCGCATTTCAACGTCATGGACCAAATGGACACCTATATTGATGATTACAGCCAAGCCGATCCCTTGCCCCTGGCCATGTTGCGGCAAATGAACGGGTCAAAGTTTTTGAATTTGTTTGAACAAGACGCGCCTGTTGAGCCCTCGGATTCACAGGCCGCTGGCGCATCGGAGATGCAGTTGCAGGCCGTTCATCAAGCGACCGCCGATGTGACCCAGGACGGCACCACACAGGCAGCAAACCCGATGACCAAGGCCTGAGGCCTCTTTGGGCCAGGTGCCCTCATGCACAGTCTTCCACAATGACCACCTTGATCTGCGACTGCAACCAAACCATGCCCTTGGACGCCAAGGTGCTGGGACAAAGCCGCAACGAGCCGTTGCATTTGCACAGCAGTTTGTGCCGCCGGGAGGCCCAAAGGTTTTTGAATGCGCTCAAAGCTGGCGATCCGGTGGTGGTGGCATGCACCCAAGAAAAGCGTTTGTTTGAAGACCTGGCCCAACAAGCCCGCGATGGCGATCCTGGCGTACCCTGGGTGCCGCTGAAGTTTGTCAACATCCGGGAGACGGCTGGTTGGGGCCGTGAGGCCACACAGGCCATGCCCAAGATCGCTGCTTTGTTGGCCCAAGCTCAACTGCCCGACGCAGAACCCGTGCCCAGCGTGAGTTACAAGAGTGCTGGGCGTTTGCTGATCATCGGCGAATTGGCCCGCGCCGAAACGGCGGCTGATGCATTGGGCGACACCCTTGAAATCACCTTGATGGCTGAGGGCGCATTGAACGGTGTGCCCGCCCAAGAGCGCCGTTATCCGGTGATTGCGGGCGAGTTGATGGCCTTGCAAGGTTGGTTGGGTGCTTTTGACCTGAAGTGGCAGCGATACAACCCGATTGACTTGGACCTGTGTACCCGCTGCAATGCGTGCCTGGCCGCTTGCCCCGAGCAAGCCATCGGCTTGGACTACCAAATCAACCTGCAAGCCTGTCAATCGCACCGTGATTGCGTCAAAGCCTGTGGGGTGGCCGGTGCAATTGATTTTCAACGCGAGCCCAGCATCGAGAGCGCGACCTTTGACCTGGTGTTGGACTTGCGCGCCCGTGCGGGGTTTGAACGCCATGCCTTGCCACAGGGTTATTTCCGCCAGGACGACTCAGCCACTCTGATGCGCTTGCGCGACCTGGTGGGTGAGTTTGAAAAACCCAAATTCTTCACCTACAAGCCATCCATCTGTGCCCACAGCCGCAACACCCAAATTGGCTGTCAAGCCTGCGTGGATGTGTGTTCCGCCCAGGCCATAACGTCTGAGCCAGCGCGCCAACAAATCAAGGTCAATCCGCATTTGTGCGTCGGTTGCGGGGCCTGCGCCACGGTATGCCCAACCGGTGCGCTGAGCCATGCCTATCCCGATGTCAGCGCATTGGGTGTGACCGCCAAAACGCTGCTCACCACCTATGCCCAAGCCGGCGGCCGAGATGCCGTGTTGCTTTTGCACAGCCAAGGGCGTGGTCAAAGCCTGGTCAATCAGTTGGGGCGTGATGCCCAATTAAAGCGCGCCCATGGTTTGCCTGCGCGTGTCATGGCGCTGGCACTGTGGCACACCGCCAGCGTGGGGGCCGATTTTTGGTTGTCGGTGCTGGCTTTTGGGGCTGCACAGGTGGTGGTGCTGGCCACCGAAGAGGAGGCGCCCGAATACCTTCGCGCCGTGCAAGACCAAATGGCCCAGGTTCAAGCGGTCTTGCATGGTTTGGGGTTCAAGGGTCGGCATTTGGCCTGGATGCAAGCGACCAGCGCCAGCGAGTTGGACGCGCAACTCAAGGCCTTGCCCCCGGCTCCTGCGAACCCGGTGCCCGTGGCCAAGTTTTCCCTGACCAGCGACAAGCGCAGCAGCTTGGCGTTGGCCTTGGACCATTGGGTAAGCCATGCGCAGTCTGCGACTGAATTGCCGCAGGCCATCCCCCTGCCGGCAGATGGGGCATTTTGGGGCGGTGTAAAAGTCGATACTCAGGCCTGCACCCTGTGTCTGAGTTGTGTCAGCGCATGCCCTGCCGGTGCGCTGCAAGACAACAGCGCGCAACCCGAGTTGTCCATCATTGAGAAAAACTGTGTGCAATGCGGTTTGTGTGTGTCAACCTGTCCGGAAAACGCCATTCAAACCATGCCGCGTTTGTTGTTGACTCCCCAACGCCATGAGCGCCAAGTGCTGCACCGCAGCCAGCCTTACAACTGTGTGCGATGCAACAAGCCTTTTGGCACCTTGAAAGCCATTGAAAGCATGCTGGAAAAACTCAGTGGCCATGCCATGTTCCAAGGCGCTGCGGCGCAGCGGCTCAAAATGTGCAGTGATTGTCGGGTCATCGATATTTACTCCGCTGGGGATGAGCAGCGCATCGTTTGAGCCGTGACGGACCTGGCATCATGACCCTTCCCTTGAACCCGCCTGCGACCTCATCGGCCTTGGACGAGGAGACCGCGCGGGCCGAGTTGTATGGCTTGATTGCGGCCTTGTTTTATGCGCCACCCGATGCGGCTTTGTGGGGCCAACTGCGGCTGGCCGTGACCCAGGCGCCGGTGCAGGGTGGTTTTTTGGAAGAGCCTTGGCGGCAGCTGGTCAGCGTGGCGCGGGCCAACGACACCGCGCAAATTGCCCAAGAACACGAAGCCTTGTTCGGCGGCATGGGAAAGCCCGAGGTGTATTTGTTTGCTTCCCATCACCTGAGTGGCTTTTTGAACGAAAAACCGCTGGCGGCTTTGCGCACGGATTTGAGCCAACTGGGTTTGTCCCGCGATGAAACCCTGCCCGAAACCGAGGACCACATTTCCTACCTTTGCGAAGTCATGCGTTATCTGATCGCCGGTGACGATGTGTCAGTGGCCAACTTGACGCGCCAAAAAGAGTTTTTTGCGCGCCACTTGCAACCCTGGGTGGCGGCCTTGTGCGATGCCTTGCAGGCCCATCCCCGCGCCCACTTTTATGCCGCCTTGGGTGGCTTGTTGCGCGCTTTTGCCGCGGTCGAGGCCCAGGGTTTTGACATGTTGAATTGAATCGGCTCGATCCATCTCCTTAAATATGCGTCTACCTAGGGAAACCCTTGATTCATTGATTTTCAAAGGGAGGAAAATCTGGGCATTCAACTTGCTGCACTTGACACATAATTTCGTGGCTGAAGCAGCCACCTTTTTCGGAGATTTCCATGCACAACGACAACGACCAGTTGCCCACATCTCGCCGCGGATTTTTTTGGGGCGCCGCAGCTGCCAGCGCAGCTGTGGCCACTGTGGCAGGTGTCAACGCATTGGACAGTGCGCCAGCCTCCAGCGCTGAGGTTTTGCCCCCTGCACCGGCCAAAGGCGGTGGCTACAGCCTGAGCGAGCATGTCAAGCGCTACTACCAAACCACCCGCGTCTGAACGAGGACACACCATGCTACTGACCAAAAAATCCGACAACAGCCAGCGCACCGGCTCACCTTTTGTGCACCGCTTGCAGCGTGGCTTGGCCCAGGCCGTCCCCGTCATGGACAGGCGTGCTTTTTTGCGCCGCTCTGGTTTGGGTTTGGGTGTGGGCTTGGCCGCCAGCCAGTTGGCCTTGGTGAAAAAATCCCAGGCCGCTGGCCCTAACAAAGGCGATGGTTCGGGCAAGATTGAAGTCAAGCGCACCGTTTGCACCCATTGCTCGGTGGGTTGTGCGGTCGATGCCGTGGTGGAAAACGGGGTTTGGGTGCGTCAAGAACCGGTGTTTGACTCACCCATCAACCTGGGTGCGCATTGCGCCAAAGGTGCGGCATTGCGCGAGCACGGCCACGGTGAGTTTCGTTTGCGCCACCCCATGAAGCTGGTGGACGGCAAGTACCAGCGCATCAGTTGGGATCAGGCGTTGAACGAAATTTCCGAAAAACTGCTGGCGTTGCGCAAAGCCAGTGGACCAGACTCGGTTTATTGGGTGGGTTCGAGCAAGCACAACAACGAGCAAGCGTATTTGTTGCGCAAGTTCGTCAGCTTTTGGGGCAGCAACAATTGCGACCACCAAGCGCGCATTTGCCACTCCACCACAGTCGCTGGCGTGGCCAACACCTGGGGCTATGGGGCCATGACCAACTCATACAACGACATGCAAAACAGCAAGGTCGCTTTGTACATTGGCTCGAATGCAGCCGAAGCCCATCCCGTGAGTTTGCTGCACATGTTGCATGCCAAAGAAACCGGCACCAAGATGATCGTCGTCGACCCGCGTTTCACCCGCACAGCGGCCAAAGCCGACGAGTTTGTGCGCATTCGCTCAGGCTCGGACATCCCTTTTCTGTTTGGCCTGTTGCACATCATCTTCAAAAACGGTTGGGAGGACAAAAAATACATCAACGACCGTGTTTATGGCATGGACAAGGTCAAAGAAGAAGTGATGTCCAAGTGGACGCTGGACAAAGTGGAAGAGGCCTGTGATGTTAAGCCCGAGCAAATGCTCAAAGTGGCCACC
>RFNL01000210.1 GCA_009927195.1 Betaproteobacteria bacterium
CAACAGCGATGCGCGCTTGCCCCATGGCGAACTCAGCCAATGGGCCGATCAAATGGGGGTGACGGTGCGCCCCGCTTTGCAGGCTTTGCGCGACGAGGCCAGCACCGACGAGCCAGGCGTGGCCTGGTGCGATGACACCCACCCAGCGATGGCGGTGGATTTATCGGCCTGCATCCAATGCGACCGCTGCGTGCGTGCCTGCGGCGAGGTGCAGGTCAACCAAGTCATTGGGGTGCAAGGCAGGGGCCAGGCCTCGCGCATCGTGTTTGACCTGGCCGACCCAATGGGCGAGAGCAGCTGCGTGGCCTGTGGCGAATGCGTGCAGGCTTGCCCCACCGGGGCGCTCAGCCCCAAGTCCCAGGTCGGCGACCAAGCGGTGGACCGCCAGGTCAATTCGGTGTGCCCCTTTTGTGGCGTGGGTTGTTTGCTGACCTACCACGTGAAAGACGAGCGCATTGTCAAAGTGCAAGGCCGTGGCGGCCCCGCCAATGAAGACCGCTTGTGCGTCAAAGGCCGCTTTGGTTTTGATTACGCCCACCACCCCGATCGCTTGACCACCCCCTTGGTGCGCAAAGCCGGTGTGCCCAAAACCTTGGACCTCAACCGCGACCCCAGCCAATGGGCAGAGGTGTTTAGACCCGCCACTTGGGACGAGGCCTTGGACCTGGCGGCCCAGGGCCTGCGCCAACTGCGCGATCAACACGGGCCCAAGGCATTGGCTGGGTTTGGCTCGGCCAAGGGCAGCAACGAAGAGGCGTATTTGTTCCAAAAACTGGTGCGCACCGGTTTTGGCAGCAACAACGTGGACCACTGCACCCGCTTGTGCCATGCCTCCAGCGTGGCCGCCTTGCTCGAGGGCGTGGGCTCGGGTGCGGTGAGCAACCCGGTGCGCGATGTGGCCCATGCGGAGTTGATCATGGTGATTGGGGCCAATCCCAGTGCCAACCACCCGGTCGCAGCCACCTGGATCAAAAATGCGGTTGAGCGCGGCGCGCGCCTGGTCTTGTTGGACCCCCGCCGCACCGACTTGGCCCGCCATGCCTGGCGGCATTTGGCGTTCAAGCCCGACACCGATGTGGCCTTGCTCAATGCCTTGCTTCATGTCATCGTCACCGAAGGCTGGGTCGACCATGGCTTTGTGCAAAACCGCACCCGCGACTACGAAGTCCTGCGCGCCCATGTGCAGGCCTTCACCCCCGAGCGCATGGCACCCATTTGCGGCATCGATGCGGCCACCTTGCGCGAGGTGGCCCATGCCTACGCTCATTCACCAGCGGCCATGATGCTGTGGGGCATGGGCGTGAGCCAACATGTGCATGGCACCGACAACGTGCGCTGCCTGATTGCCTTGGCCAG
>RFNL01000038.1 GCA_009927195.1 Betaproteobacteria bacterium
GGCCACCGACGTAGGCCCAAATCCCGACTCTTTGCCCGGCTATTACGGCTTGGTGGAGGGGTCGTGGAAGCACTTTGCCAAAGCTTGGGGTGTGGATTTCGAGTGGATCAAAGGCCGTTTCTCGTCCCCCGCCATGATGAGCAAGCCCGGCATCACCGTGTCGCGCTGGATCGATGGCGTGATGGAAAAAAACGAGTTCGTCGACCAAGACAGCAATTTGCGCGGCGTGTTCTTCTGGGGCCATGCGCCCAACTCGCAAAGCCGTGGCCTGGAGATGAAGCGCGCCATGGACAAGCTGGATTTGTTGGTGGTGGTCGATCCCTACCCATCGGCCACGGCCGCCATGGCCGCCATGCCCGGCAAAGCCGAAGACCAAAACCCCCATCGCGCGGTGTATTTGTTGCCCGCTGCCACGCAGTTCGAGACCAGCGGATCTTGCACCGCATCCAATCGCTCCATTCAATGGCGCGAGAAAGTCATCGAACCCCTGTGGGAGAGCCGCTCTGACCACATGATCATGTACCAACTGGCGCAAAAGCTGGGCTTTGACAAAGAGCTGGTCAAAAACTACAAAATGCAACAGGTCAAAGGCATGGACGAACCCGTTCCCGACGACATTTTGCGTGAGATCAACCGGTGCGTGTGGACCATTGGCTATACCGGCCAAAGCCCGGAGCGGCTGCAAGCGCACATGCGCAATATGCATTTGTTCGATGTCAAAACCCTGAAAGCCAAGGGCGGTAAAGATGCCGCCACGGGCTACGACTTCACCGGCGATTACTTTGGCTTACCTTGGCCGTGCTGGGGCACGCCAGCGCTCAAGCACCCCGGTTCGCCGAATTTGTACGACACCTCCAAGCATGTGATGGACGGTGGCGGCAACTTCCGCGCCAACTTTGGCGTGGAACGCGAGGGCAAAAGTTTGTTGGCCGAGGACGGTTCCCATTCCTTGGGCGCGGACATCACCACCGGTTACCCCGAGTTGGACCATGTGCTGTTGAAAAAACTGGGTTGGTGGGATGAACTCAATGAGGCCGAAAAAGCCGCCGCTGAAGGCAAGAACTGGAAGACCGACAGTTCTGGCGGCATGATCCGTGTGTTCATGCAAAACCATGGCTGCCACCCCTTTGGCAACGCCAAGGCGCGCGCTGTGGTGTGGAACTTCCCCGATGCCATCCCCCAGCACCGCGAGCCTTTGTACGGCAATCGTCCCGATTTGATGGCCAAGTACCCGACCCACGACGATAAAAAAGCCTTTTGGCGCTTGCCCACCTTGTACAAAACTGTTCAAGATAAAAACTTGGCCGACAAATTGCACGAGAAGTACCCGTTCATCATGACCTCTGGCCGCTTGGTGGAGTATGAAGGCGGGGGCGAAGAAACCCGTTCCAATCCTTGGTTGGCAGAGTTGCAGCAAGACATGTTTGTCGAACTCAATCCCAAGACGGCGGCCGACCGGGGCGTGCGCAATGGCGAACAAGTTTGGGTCAGCACGCCGACGGGCGCGCGCATCAAGGTCATGGCCATGGTCACCGAGCGGGTGGGGCCTGACACCGTGTTCATGCCCTTTCACTTTTCGGGCCGTTGGCAAGGGGCCGATATGTTGGCGCATTACCCCAGTGGCGCAGCACCTGTGGTGCGCGGTGAAGCCATCAACACGGCCACCACCTATGGCTACGACAGCGTCACCATGATGCAAGAGACCAAGTCCACGATTTGCAACATCGAGCGCGCTTGATCTGCCCCCCACACCTGAACTGGAGAACCCCATGGCCCGCATGAAATTCATCTGTGATGCAGAGCGTTGCATCGAATGCAATGGCTGCGTCACCGCTTGCAAAAACGAGCACGAAGTCCCCTGGGGTGTGAACCGCCGCCGGGTGGTT
>RFNL01000409.1 GCA_009927195.1 Betaproteobacteria bacterium
ACTTTGAACGATGGTGTGCCGGGCGAAAAATCCATCTCGGTGGCTTGCATGCATTGTTCGGATGCGCCTTGCATGGCGGTTTGCCCGGTGAATTGTTTTTACAAAACCGACGAAGGCGTGGTCCTGCACGACAAGGATGTGTGCATTGGCTGCGGCTATTGCTCCTATGCCTGTCCTTTTGGCGCGCCGCAGTTTCCTGCGCAAGGGACGTTTGGCGTGCGTGGCAAGATGGACAAATGCACCTTTTGCGCCGGTGGTCCAGAGGCCAATGGCAGCCAGGCTGAATTTGAAAAATATGGCCGCAACCGATTGGCCGAGGGCAAGTTGCCCGCCTGTGCCGAAATGTGTTCGACCAAGGCTTTGCTCGCGGGGGATGGCGATGTGGTCGCTGACATCTTTCGCAACCGTGTGCTCAAGCGCAACAAAGGCGCCGAGGTATGGGGTTGGGGCACAGCTTATGGGTCTGTCAAGGCCGGCCAGCCCGCCAAGGAAGGCGATAAGTCATGAGCAAAACCCCGGTCATCCTGTCTCTGGCATTGGGTCTCGTGCTCAGCGCCTGCATGGAAAAACCCCAAACCTTGGGCACCAAAACCGATGCGCCACCCTTCACGGGCACCGGTAACGCGCCCGCAGCGTTTGTCAACAGCGGTTGGAAGGCTGGCGATAAAACCAGCTGGGAGCAAGCCCTGCGCGCGCGCGCCCAAGCCGGTCAAAACGATCACGCCAAAACCAACTGAGCAAAGGTCAATCACATGTCACGCACCATGATTTGGGTCATCGCATGGGCCTTGCCTTGGCTGTGCTGCGGCGTGTCCGCGCAAGAAAAATCGGCGGTGGCGGCCGAAGCATCCGCCGACCCGCAATACTTGCAACAAAACAATGCCCAACGGGCCCAGGTGCAGCCTGGCAATAACGCCCCGGTATGGCGACAAGTCGGGCAGGGCGCCACCGGCTACAGCAGCCTGCCCATGAGCCAAGCGCCCGAAGCGGGCAATTTGGTTCAGCCTTTTGTCCAGTACCCCGGTTCGGGTTTGACCAATGCGGGCGAAGCCTGGCGACAGGTGCGCAACAACTGGATCATTCCTTATGGCGGCTCATTGCTGTTCATCGTGGTGGGGGCCTTGGCCATTTTTTATTGGCGACGAGGCAGCATGGTTTTGCACGGGCCAACCACGGGCCGCAAGATCGAGCGGTTCACCCCTTTTGAGCGCAGCGCCCATTGGACCAATGCCATCGCTTTTTGCGTGTTGGCGGTGTCTGGCTTGGTGATGGCTTTTGGCAAGTTCTTGTTGCTGCCCATCATGGGCAGCAATTTATTTGGTTGGCTGACCTATGCCTTGAAAAACGCCCACAATTTTGCGGGCCCATTGTTTGCGGTTTCGTTGGTGGTGGTATTTGTGACCTTTGTCAAAGACAATCTGCCCAGCCAGGGTGATCTCACCTGGCTGCTCAAAGGCGGTGGCATGTTTGGTGGCGCTGAAGTGCCCTCTCACCGTTTCAATGCTGGCGAGAAACTGCTGTTTTGGGGTGGTGTTTTTGGTCTCGGAGCGGTCGTCGTGGTTTCTGGTTTGTTTTTGGACAAATTGCTGCCCAGCTTTGTCTATACCCGTGGCGAAATGCAAATCGCCCACATGGTGCATGCCGCTGCGACTGTGCTCATGATGGCCATGTTCATGGGGCATATTTACATGGGCACCATTGGCATGGAGGGGGCCTACGATGCGATGCGGACTGGATATGTGGACGAAACCTGGGCCAAAGAGCACCATGGTTTGTGGCTTGACGACATACAAGCCGGAAAAATCCCTGCACACCGCAGCCCTGTGCCCAACTCAGGGCCCATCCAAGTTTGAATCGGAGACAGCCATGCACAAAACAGTCGCTTGCTTTCTGGTCGGTTTGATGGCCGCATCCGCTGGGGCCAAGCTGCCCGCACCCACTGATGAGGCCAAGGCCAAAGCCGCTGAGGCCGCTGCCAAGACCGCCCACGCGGGCAAGGTGGATGGCTATTTGCTGTGCAAATCGCAAGACAAGGTCGCAGCCCATGTGCAGCGCACCAACAAAGCCAAAGCAGGCAAGCCGGTGGCCACCCCCGCATGTGCTGATCCTGGCAAGTTTGAATACAACCCCAAGCCACCGACTGCGGCGGCCACAGCCAGCCCGACAGCATCAGCGCCGGCCAAAAAATCCTGAGTTTTCTGGGCTCCGCACAGAATCAAAAGGGCCCATCAGACGATGGGCTTTTTTGATTTTTGACAGTAACATGACTTCCCTGTGTGGGCCATCCGCTTTAAAGCCATTTTGAGACTCCAAAATTTTTCCAGTTGTAAGGATTGTGCATGTTGCAGCTTTTGAACCAGTATGGGGGCATATCATTCCTCAAAAAGGTGCTCACGGCTTGGCATGAGGCCGTGGTGGAAGAGAGGGATATCCGCCACTATTTCATCAATGTCACCCCCGACATTCTGATGAAAGATCAGATCAATTACATGTCTTTCATCATGCGACAACCCGACCGGGTGTACCGGGAGTCACCTTTTCAGTCTGCCCCCTTGGACGTGCAGGTCAGTGCCAGCGTGTTCGATGAAGTCATGATCGTGCTGCGCAAAGTGTTGACCGAGATGGGCGTGCACCGAGACCTTGTGCCGCGCATTTCCACCCATATTATTGAAATTGTCGAAGAGTCCAGGGCACAGGCCGAGGATATCGCCATCACCACCTGGAAACCGGTGGATATCACGCCCGACAACCTCTTGCGTTTCTACAACAAGCAGCGTGGTGATGCGCGCTTGGAGGCCAATAACGATATTTATGCCACACGAGGTTACGCCTATCCGTTTTGGACCCGCATCTTGCGCGAGACCCAGCAACTGATGTTTTTCGCCTCTGCCGATCTCCAGGAGTGGAGCCATATGGATGAATTGAAAAAAGTGGTGGCCCAGGCCAATGAAAAAGTGCCCACACTGAAATTCGAAGCAGTGGTGGCAACGCCTTTGCCGCAATTCACAAGCCAATATACGGTGCCTTATCAAAATGGGGTCCCAACCCGTTTGTTTTTGCGCGCCGCCCGCCAATTCGCCACTTTTTTTGAAAATGGCATGGCTGTGGATAAAAAGCGCGAGGTTTTGCGCAGCGCATTGTCTTGAGCAACGTGCCCCGATTCGCTGCCAATCTGTCCTTTCTCTATGCGGAGTTGCCGTTTTTAAAGCGCTTTGAGGCCGCAAGCCAAGACGGATTTGAAGCGGTGGAGTACATGTCCCCCTACGAATGGGAGGCCAGCGATTTGGCTGGGTTGTTACGTACCCACGGCTTGCAACAGGTCTTGTTCAACACCCCCGCTGGTGGCATGGACCGCGCTGACATGGCCCGCGCCTGGGAAGCAGGCGAGCGTGGCCGCGCTTGCCAGCCCGGGCAGGAAACCGAGTTTCGGTGTGGCATTGAGATGGCCTTGGGCTATGCCCAGCGCTTGGCTTGCCCGCGCATCCACGTCTTGGCGGGTTTGGTGCCAACGGCTTACCGCACCCTTGCCAGCAGCCATGAGGCACTTGATACCCATGGGCCCTTGGCGCGGGTCAACGGCCCTTTGCGCGATACCTTCATGGTCAACCTGCGCTGGGCAGCGCGGCGTGCCGCCCAACAAGGCTGCGAGGTGTTGATCGAGCCCATCAACACGCGCGACATTCCCCATTACTTTCTCAACCGCCAGGCCGATGCCCATGCCATCGTGCGTGAGGTGGGTGAGCCCAATTTGAAAGTGCAAATGGACCTCTACCACTGCCAAGTGGTGGAGGGCGATGTGGCGACCAAGATCCGCGCCTATTTGCCCAACGGGCAGGTTGGGCATTTTCAAATTGCCAGCGCGCCCCAGCGCCAAGAGCCGGATGCGGGTGAGCAAAACCATGACTATTTACTGGACGTGATCGACGAGGTTTCGCGCGCTTGTGGTTGGCAGGGTTGGGTGGGTTGCGAATACCGTCCCGCCCTGGGGGAGCAGCCTGGCGCGACCCATGCGGGCTTGGCCTGGCTCAGGCGTTGGCGCGCCCAACACCCCGCATCCTAATGCCCCACATCACCCCAAGGGCGAGCCGTCCAAGCGGCGCACGGGCGGCCCTTTGAGCTCCAACTGGTTACCATCCAAGTCGCGCAAGTAAAGCGAAGGACCGTGTCCATCGGCCCCATAGCGCTCACGGCTGGCCTCTGCCTCGATGCCCAGGCTGCGCAGGTGGGCGGCGATGGCGGCTTCATCAAAGGGTTCGATGCGAAAACAGTAATGCGCCATGTTGGGGTGTGCCGCGTCAGGGTGACCGGGCACCAAATCGAGCAAGCTATCCCCGGTGCGCAATTGCACCAGCACCGGTTGATCCAGGCGCCGCTCGACCTGCGCGCCCAACAGCCGGGTATAAAAATCTTCGGCGCGTGGCAAGTCACTCACGGCCAGCACCACATGGTCCAGCCGCAAAATTTCAAAGGGAGGGCGTTGAGTGGTCATGGGTTCTCCAATGCGCAGGAGCCGCTAAACGGGATGCAGCCGCTGGCCCGATTGCAGGCGCAGCAACAGCACCCACACAATCAAACCATTGAGCAGGTTCCAGGCCGCGCCGTTGATGAAAGCCGCATGGTAGGAACCGCTCAGATCGTACACCTTGCCCGACATCCAGCCCCCCAAGGCCATGCCAAGCATGGTGGCCATGATCACCGCGCCCACCCGTTGACCGGCCTGAGCCGGGGGAAAGTATTCGCGCACGATGATGGCGTAGGACGGCACGATGCCGCCTTGGAACAGGCCAAACAGGGCCGAGATGACATACAGCGAGACCAGTCCATCAAAGGGTAAAAAAAGCAGCAGGGCAATGCCTTGCAGGATCGAACCCAGCATGAGTGTGCGCAAGCCACCCATGCGGTCGCAAATCGCCCCCGAGACCAAACGGCTGGCTATCCCACAGGCGAGCATGAGTGAGAGCATCTCGGCACCGCGTGCGGCCCCAAAACCCAAATCGGTGCAATAGGCCACGATGTGCACCTGGGGCATGGCCATGGCCACGCAACAGGCCAAGCCCGCCACACACAGCCAGGCTTGGGCCGTGCCCACATCCAGGCCAAAGGGTCTGTCCGAACTCAGATCGGGTCCGTGTGCGGTGCTGCCCGAGGGGCCCAGCAAGGGCGGGCGTTGGCGCATGCCAAAGGCCAGTACCGCCATGCCCAGTCCACAGACCAGGCCCAAAGCGATGTATGCGCTGCGCCAGCCCCATTGCTGGACGCCCCATTGGGTCAGTGTGGGCCAAATGCTGCCCGCCAGGTAATTGCCGCTGGCACACACCGCCACCGCCACCCCGCGGCGTTTGTCCCACCACAACGAGGTATCGGCCAGCAAGGGGGCGAAGGTGGTCGAACTGCCCAGCAATCCCAGCAACACGCCGTGCGCTGCGATGAACAACCAAATATGGGGCGCCAATCCAGCGGCCGTAAAACCCAACACGATGCCCAGCGAGCCCAGCCACAGCACCTTTTGAATCCCGATGCGGTCGGCCCAGCGGCCCATCACCATGCCACCCAAACCAAAACACACCATCATCACCGTGTAGGGCAATGAAGCCTCGGCGCGGCCCACGCCAAATTCGGCTTGCACCGCAGGTAATACCACCGCCACCACATACATGGGGCTGCACCCCAGGGTCATGATGGCCAAGGTCATCAGCAAGCGGTGGACCGCATGGCGCGAATCAATCCATGTAGCGGGAGCGTGGGTGTGAGACATGCAAAAGGGTAGCATGGCAATGGGCAGTGACCATGGGTATTGCCCCGGGGAGTTACCGCTGAATAAGGAAAATCCAGTCATGCGTTTATTGGTGTTATCAGATTTGCATGTGGAGTTTGCGCCTATGGCGGCGCTGGTCGGTGCGCAGCGCATTGATGAAGGCGTAGACGTGGTGGTGCTGGCAGGGGACATCCATGTGGGCGTGCAAGGCCTGGTGTGGGCGCGAGAGACATTCCCTCACAAAACCATTGTTTATGTGGCGGGCAACCATGAGTTGTATGACGGTGACTGGGACTTAGGGCTGCAACTTATGTGTGAAAACGCGCATGACTTGGGTATTCACTTTTTGGAAAACAACTGCGTTGACATCAATGGCCTGCGGTTTTTGGGCTGTACCCTGTGGACCGATTTCGAATTGTTTGGTGCCGATCAACGCGATGCGGCCATGGCTGTGGCGCGACGCACCATGGTCGATTACCGGGCCATCACCAAGGGCCCAAGCCCAAATGACCAGTCCACGGGTCTGCTGCAAGCATTACAGCCGTGGGACACCTGGGAGCGCCACCAGCAAAGCCGTGCTTGGTTGGATCGCGCTTTGGCCCAGGCTGAGCCCCGCCGGACAGTGGTGGTGACCCACCACTATCCCAGCTATCAATCGACCGCTGCAATCTACCAAAATGATTTGGGCACTGCCGCTTTTGGCTCCAACTTAGAGCACTGGATGGGCCGTGCCGCCTTGTGGATACACGGTCACACCCACACCAGTTTTGACTACCGCATCAAAAGTACGCGGGTGGTGTGCAACCCGCGTGGTTACCCATTGCACCGCAAAGGGGGGTTCGAAAACCCAGTTTTTGATCCCGCTTGTTGGATCGATGTGGGCCTGTGAGTTCGATACCATTGCCCGCATGAACCGCACCCCCGCTTTTTTGCTGAACTTCGCCCATGCCCTGGACCATTTGTTCTTGCTGATTTTTGCCACAGCGGTGGCGGCCATCGCCGCTGACTTTGGCGTGGCGCGCTGGGAAGACATGATGCCCTACACCACGGGGGCGTTTGTGATGTTTGGCTTGGCTTCGGTGCCGGCCGGTCGTTGGGGGACTTGTGGGGGCGGCGGCGCATGATGCTGGTTTTTTTTCATGGCATGGGTTGGAGCGCCATCGCTGTGGCCCTGACCCAAAGCCCGTGGCAAATGGGCTTGGCCTTGACGGTCCTCGGCGCGTTTTCCGCCATTTACCACCCGGTGGGCATTCCTTTGTTGGTTCAAAACTCACCCACGCCCGGGCGCAGCATCGGCATCAATGGATTGGCGGGTAATTTGGGCATTGC
>RFNL01000037.1 GCA_009927195.1 Betaproteobacteria bacterium
TGGCACGCCCGCCATGAAGGCGGTCGGCAGAAACACCGCGATCAGGGTGAAGGTGGTGGCGATCACCGCCAGGCCAATTTCATCGGCCGCTTCCATGGCGGCTTGGTAGGGGGTTTTGCCCATGCGCAAATGGCGCACGATGTTTTCCACTTCCACAATCGCATCGTCCACCAAGATGCCCACCACCAGCGACAAGGCCAACAAGGTCACCACGTTGATGGAAAAACCCAGCAACTGCATGCCAATGAAGGCCGGAATCACCGACAAAGGCAAGGCCACGGCCGACACAAAGGTGGCCCGCCAGTCGCGCAAAAACAGCCATACCACCAGCACCGCCAAGATGGCCCCTTCGTACAAGAGGTGCAGCGACCCCTGGTATTCCTCGGCCACCGGGGTGACAAAGTCAAAGGCCTCGGTCATTTCAATGTCGGGGTGGCTGGCGCGCAACTCGGCCAGTGCTTTTTTGACCGCTTCGCCCACCTCGATCTCGCTGGCCCCACGGCTGCGCGACACTTCAAACCCCACCACCTCTTGACCGTTGAGTTGCGCCGATGAGCGTGGCTCGGCCACGCTATCGCTGATGGTGGCCACCTGATCCAGGCGCAGGCGGCGCCCGTCCGACAAGGTCAGTGACATGTTGGCCAGGGCCTGGGCATTGGTCACATTGCCCAAGGTGCGCACCGGTTGCTCGCCCCCAGCCACATCGGTGCGGCCGCCCGAGCTGTCCGACTGCATTTGTTTCAGTTGGCGCGAAATATCTGCCGCGCTGGCGTTGAGCGATTGCAGTCGTTGGGGGTCCAAAGCGATGTGGATTTGTCGGTCCACCCCGCCCACCCGGTTGACCGCACCCACGCCGCGCACTGACAACAGCTTGCGGGCCACCTGGTCATCGACAAACCACGACAAGGCTTGGCTGTCCATGCGGGTTGATCGCAGGGTGTAGGCCAACACCGGCTGGCCGGCCAGGTCCAGTTTGGTGATGACCGGGTCCTTCATGTCACCGGGCAAGTCGCTGCGGATGCGGTTGACCGCCGAGCGCACATCGTCCAGGGCTTCTTGGATGGGTTTTTCAAGCCGGAATTCGGCACTGATGGTGGCGCTGCCGTCTTGCACCCGGGTGGTGATGTGCTTCAAGCCCTGCAAGGCGGCAATGGTGTTTTCGATCTTGCGGGCCACCTCGGTTTCCATTTGGGCGGGGGCGGTACCGGGCAAGCTGGCGCTGACCGTGATGGTGGGCAAATCGATGTCGGGAAAGTTTTGCACTTTCATCGAGCCAAACGAGACCATGCCTGCAAAGCAGAGCATGACAAACAGCATGACCGATGGAATGGGGTTTTTGATCGACCAAGATGAAACGTTGATCATGGTGCAACCCGAACCGCATCACCTTCGTTCAAAAAACCAGCCCCCTGAAAGACCAGCTTGACCCCTTCTTGCAGACCTTGGGTGATTTCAATGTGCTCGCCCACTCGCCGGCCGGTTTGCACCTTGACCAGTCCCACCCGGTTGTCTGCCTTGAGTTGCATCACAAAGTTGAATCCATCCCGGCTGACCACGGCCTGGGCCGGTACGGTCAAGGCCCGGCTTGATCCGAGTTCAATGCTGCCGCTGGCATACATGCCCGCCAAAGCCGGGGCTTGCCCGGCGCTGGGGGGCTGTAAATCCACATACACCAGGGCTTGGCGGGTTTGTGGGTCCACCGTGGGGCCGAGCATGCGCACCCGGCCACTCAGGCTGGCACCGCTGGCGGTCAAGATGCGCGCGCCCATGCCAGGCT
>RFNL01000423.1 GCA_009927195.1 Betaproteobacteria bacterium
GCCTACCTGCTGCGCCCCATCGTGCATGCCCAAACCCCTCCAGCTTGGATGGCGGGCTACTTGCGCATGGCCCAGTGGTGCTTGCGCCACCGTTGGTGGACGGTGCTGGGCGCGCTGGCGTTTTTTGTCGGTTCGCTGTCGCTCGTGCCTTTGCTGCCCACGGGATTCATTCCGCCCGACGACAACAGCCAAACCCAAATTTATTTGGAATTGCCCCCGGGGAGCAAGCTGGCCCAAACCCAAGCCAGTGCAGAAGCGGCTCGCCAATTGGTCAGCCAAGTGCCGCATGTGAAAAGCATCTACACCACGATAGGTGCGGGCGCGGCTGGCTCCGATCCGTTTGACGCTTCAGGTGCGGCCGAACCGCGCAAAGCCACCCTCACCTTGCTGATGACCGAGCGCGGACAACGCCCCCGCAAACAAGTCATAGAGCAGCAAATCCGCCAAGCCCTTACCGCCTTGCCAGGTGTGCGCAGCAAAGTCGGCTTGGGCGGGTCGGGCGAGAAATACATCTTGGTGCTGACCGGTGAAAACCGCGAGACCTTGCTCATCGCGGCCCAGGCCATTGAGCGCGAGTTGCGCCTCATCCCTGGCTTGGGCAATGTGGCGTCGAGTGCCAGCTTGGTGCGGCCAGAGGTGGTGGTGGTGCCCGACGTTGCCCTGGCCGCTGATTTGGGCGTGACCAGTGCCGCCATTGGCGAGACCTTGCGCATCGCCACCTCCGGCGACTACGACGCAGGCCTGGCCAAACTCAACCTGGACCAACGGCAAATCCCCATCGTCGTGAAGTTGCAGGACCAGGCCCGCCAAGACCTCGACACCCTGGGGCGCTTGAGCGTGCCGGGCAAGCGCGGCCCGGTCATGCTGGCCCAGGTGGCGCACATTGGCATGGCCTCGGGCCCGGCGGTGATCGACCGCTACGACCGCTCGCGCAACATTAAATTTGAAATTGAACTCTCGGGCCTGCCCTTGGGTGAAGTGACCGACAAAGTGAAGAATCTGCCATCGGTGAAAAATCTGCCTGCAGGCATTGCGGTGGTGGAGGTGGGCGATGCCGAGGCCATGGGCGAGTTGTTCGCCAGCTTTGGCTTGGCCATGCTCACCGGGGTGCTGTGCATCTACATCGTGCTGGTGTTGCTGTTCAAAGGTTTTTTGCACCCGCTGACCATTTTGGTGGCCTTGCCCTTGTCGCTGGGCGGCGCGTTTGTCGGCCTGTTGCTGGCCAACAAAAGTTTTTCCATGCCGTCGCTGATTGGTTTGATCATGCTGATGGGCATTGCGACCAAAAACTCAATTTTGTTGGTGGAGTACGCCATCGTGGCCCAGCGAGATCAGGGCATGAACCGCTGGGATGCCTTGATCGATGCTTGCCACAAACGCGCCCGGCCCATCATCATGACCACCATTGCCATGGGCGCGGGCATGTTGCCACTGGCGCTGGGCTGGGGCTTGGCCGATCCGAGTTTTCGCTCACCGATGTCGATTGCCGTCATTGGCGGCCTGATCACCTCTACCGTGCTGAGCTTGCTGGTGATCCCCGTGGTCTACAGCCTGCTGGAGAGCCTGCGCTGGGGTTGGGCCGCGCGCTGGCGCCAATGGCGCGGCACGGCTTGAGTCAGGAGGCCAGGGCCTGGCGCATGGCGGCGATCACCGTCGCGTAATGGGGTTGGCCAAAAATGGCACTGCCGGCCACAAAGGTATCGGCCCCGGCATCGGCCACCCGGCGGATGTTGTCGGGCTTGATGCCGCCATCCACTTGCAAACGGATGTCGCGCCCACTGGCGCGGATGCGCGCGCGCGCTTGCTCGACCTTGCGCAGCGCAGAGTCTATGAAACCTTGCCCGCCAAAACCCGGGTTGACGCTCATGATCAAGATCAAATCGATCTCGTCGATCAGCCAATCGAGCACATCGAGCGACGCGGCCGGGTTGAACACCAGGCCCACTTGGCAGCCCGCCGACTGGATGGCTTGCACACTGCGGTGCACATGGGTGCTGGCATCGGGGTGAAAGCTGATCACGTCGGCGCCGGCTTTGGCAAAAGCTTGGGCCAGTTCATCCACCGGAGAAACCATCAAATGCACATCGATCGGCACACGTTGGCCGTCGGCGGTTTGGGCATGCGGCCTGAGCGCTTGGCACACCATGGGGCCAAAACTGAGGTTGGGCACATAATGATTGTCCATCACATCGAAGTGAATCCAATCTGCGCCAGCTTGGATCACGCTGCGGACTTCTTCGCCCAAGCGGGCAAAGTCGGCCGACAAAATGGAAGGGGCGATGCGATGGATGGGTATTTTCATGGGGCGATTATTTCACCCCCTGACACACCCTTGGCCATGAGACAAAATCAATTACCGCAGAACGCACCACCCACATGCCCAAATACCAGTTCCGTGTTGACGTCAAACCCGAGTTTTTGCCCGATCAGTCCGACCCCGGTGCGTCGCTCTATATGTTCGCCTACACCATCCACATCACCAATGTGGGCACGGTGGCCGCACAACTGATTTCGCGCACCTGGAACATCAACGATGCCCATGGCCTGCACGAGAAAGTGCGCGGCCTGGGCGTGGTGGGGCACCAACCTTTTTTGCGCCCTGGCGAATCGTTCGAATACACCAGCGGCACCCGCTTGCGCACCCCCACCGGCACCATGCACGGCCAGTACTTTTGCGTGGCCGAGGATGGCGAAAAGTTCGATGTCGACATCCCCATGTTTGTGCTCGATGCCTTGAGCCACGAGCCAGGCTCGCGCAATCTTCACTGATTCTGCACATGGGCGAGTTTGAGCTCATAGAGCGGTATTTTAAACGCCCGCCCCGGCGTGCCCAATTGGGTGTGGGCGATGATTGCGCCATTTGGTTGCCCACACCGGGCCAGGCCTTGGCCATTTCCTGCGACATGCTGGTTGAAGGCCGCCATTTTTTGGCCACGGTAGACCCAGCGGCCCTGGGTCACAAGGCGCTGGCCGTCAACTTGAGCGACTTGGCCGCTTGTGGTGCCAAGCCCTGCGCCTTTACCCTGTCCCTGGCCTTGCCCCAAGCCGATGAGGCCTGGCTCAGCGGCTTTGCCTTAGGCTTGTGGGCGCTGGCCGATGAACATGGCTGCGAACTGATCGGCGGTGACACCACCCGCGGTCCCCTGAACATTGCCATCACCGTTTGGGGCGAATTGCCTCCAGGCCAAGCCTTGCTGCGCAGTGCAGCCCAGTTGGGCGACGATATTTACGTCAGCGGCACACCCGGGCAAGCGCGCATGGCGCTGGAGGTGT
This sequence comes from Betaproteobacteria bacterium, assembly GCA_009927195.1. GTDB lineage: Bacteria > Pseudomonadota > Gammaproteobacteria > Burkholderiales > Burkholderiaceae_C > Limnohabitans. Next base: position 3,274 of record RFNL01000423.1, read on the forward strand.
TTCGCGGCAAGTTGCGCTTGCCCAGCGCCGCCTTTGAGCGTGCCCGCGCGCGCATGGAGCGCCCCACCCCGCGTGTGGCCTTGGGCCAAGCTTTGCGTGGGGTGGCGCATGCGGCCATTGACCTCAGCGATGGCTTGCTGGGCGACTTGGGACATGTCCTGAATGCATCTGGGGTCGGTGCCAACATCGATACCCGCTGGCTGGCACAGGCCAACGATGGCGATGCCCCATGGCCCGCCCATTGCCCGGACCTGGCCGCCTTGCCCTG
>RFNL01000151.1 GCA_009927195.1 Betaproteobacteria bacterium
CACAGGGGCCGATGACCCCCCAGGAATGACGGCCTTCAAGGCCCTGCCCCCACGCATGCCACCAGCCAATTCCAACAGCTTGGCAAATGGCGTTCCCAATGGAATTTCGTAGTTACCTGGGCGCTCAACATCGCCGGAAATTGAAAAGATTTTCGTGCCCCCATTGTTGGGCTTGCCACACGCCAGGTAAGCCGGCCCACCGTTGTTGATGATCCAAGGCACTGCCGAAAATGTCTCTGTGTTGTTGATGGTGGTGGGTTTGCCGTACAAACCAAAACTGGCAGGGAATGGCGGCTTGAACCGGGGCTGCCCCTTCTTGCCCTCCAAGGACTCCAACAAGGCGGTTTCTTCACCGCATATGTAGGCACCAAACCCGTGCGCCGCATGCAACTGGAACGAGAAAGACGAACCCATGATGTGCTCGCCCAAATAGCCCGCCGCACGCGCCTCTTCCAGGGCCGCTTCAAAACGCTCATAGGTTTTGAAGATTTCCCCATGGATGTAGTTGTAACCCACACCAATGCCCATGGCATAAGCCGCGATGGCCATGCCTTCGATCACGATGTGTGGGTTGAACTGCAAAATATCGCGGTCTTTGAAGGTCCCGGGCTCGCCCTCATCGGAATTGCAAACCAGGTATTTGTGGCCCGGAAATTGACGCGGCATGAAACTCCATTTCAAGCCTGTTGGAAAGCCTGCACCACCTCTGCCCCGCAATCCCGACTCTTTGACAATGGCAATCACCTGATCCTGGGTCAGGCCCTCAGAGCCGTCTTGGCCCAATATTTTTTGCAAAGCTTGGTAACCGCCGCGAGCCTCGTAGTCTTTTAAACGCCAGTTGTTGCCGTTGAGACCGGCCAAAATTTGGGGGGTGATGTGCCGATCATGGAAACAGGACTCCACGCCCTGGGCTTGAAACTGAGATAACAATTGCTGCTCGGTCATGGGGTGGCCTTATCGGTGGCAGATTGGCGCAAACCATCAATCAACTGGTCCAATTTGTCATGCCCCATGAAGCTGCACATGTTGCGGTCATTGACGAGCAAAACGGGCGCATCCCCACAAGCGCCCATGCACTCACCGGGTTGCACGGTGAACAAACCATCAGCGGTGGTGCCACCCACCTCCACGCCCAAGCGCTCACACAAATGGGCCAAAGCACCAGCGCCATCGCGCAGCTGACAGGGCAAATTGGTGCACACATTGATTTTGTAGCGACCCACCGGCTTGAGGTTGTACATGTTGTAGAAGCTGCTGACCTCGCGAACAGCCATCACCGGCATGCCCAAATATTGGGCCACGGCCAACTCGGATTCGGGGCTCACCCAGCCCATTTCTTGCTGAACGATGGACAAACAAGCCATGACAGCCGACTGGCTTTGATCGGCAGGATATTTCGCCACTTCTTTGGCAAAACGCTGCTGCATGGCCTCAGGCAAGGCCATCGGGGCTAGCACTGGCGCAGCACTGTTCATCGATCAATTTCCCCAAAAACAATGTCCATGGTGCCAATCACAGCCACCGTGTCCGCGATCATGTGTCCGCGTGACATTTCATCCATGGCCGCCAAGTGGGCAAAACCAGGTGCTCTGATCTTCAAGCGGTAGGGCTTGTTGGCCCCATCGCTCACCAAGTAAATCCCAAACTCGCCCTTGGGATGCTCAACCGCAGCGTAAGCCTGCCCTTCAGGCACGTGAAAGCCCTCGGTGAACAACTTGAAATGGTGAATCAACTCTTCCATGTTGGCCTTCATCGCTTCCCGTGCGGGTGCGGCGACCTTGTGGTTGTCAGTGATGACAGGGCCTGGGTTTTGCCGCAACCAATGGACGCATTGGGAAATGATGCGATTGGACTGGCGCATCTCGGCCACCCGAACCAGATAACGGTCGTAGCAGTCGCCTGTTTTGCCAATGGGAATGTCGAAATCCATCCGGTCATAAACATCATAGGGTTGGTGCTTGCGCAAATCCCAAGCCACACCCGATCCGCGCAGCATTGCGCCCGTGAAACCCAGATTTTTGGCCCGCTCTGGGCTGACCACGCCAATGCCCACCGTGCGCTGCTTCCAGATGCGGTTATCGGTCAACAAGGTTTCATACTCGTCGACAAAAGCTGGGAAGCGGCGGGTGAAGTCGTCGATGAAGTCCAGCAAACTGCCCTGACGGTTTTCATTGAGGCGGGCAATGACGCGGTCATTTTTGATCTTGCTGACCTTGTACTGGGGCATGGTGTCCGGCAAATCACGATACACCCCACCTGGACGGAAGTAAGCCGCATGCATACGAGCACCAGAGACGGCCTCGTACATGTCAAACAAATCCTCTCGCTCGCGAAAGCAATAAATCAGGATGTTCATTGCGCCACAGTCAAAACCATGGCAACCCAACCACAAGAGGTGGTTGAGCAATCGGGTGATTTCAGCGTACATCACGCGGATGTATTGCGCGCGCTCAGGCACCTGCAGGCCCATCATTTTTTCGATCGCTAAGCAATAGGCATGCTCATTGCACATCATCGACACATAGTCGAGCCTGTCCATGTAGGGCAAGGATTGAATGTAGGTCTTGCTCTCAGCCAGTTTTTCCGTGGCACGGTGCAGCAATCCAATGTGTGGGTCAGCACGCTGCACCACCTCGCCATCGAGTTCGAGCACCAGGCGAAGCACGCCGTGAGCAGCCGGGTGCTGTGGTCCCAAATTGAGGGTGTAGTTTTTGATATCGGCCATGGCTTAGTGCAATCCGCCGTAATGCTCTTCTCGGATGATGCGTGGCGTGATCTCGCGCGGCTCGATGGACACCGGTTGGTAAATCACGCGCTGTTGCTCCGCGTCGTAGCGCATCTCGACATGACCAGAGGTGGGAAAGTCCTTGCGAAACGGATGCCCAATGAAGCCATAGTCGGTGAGCAATCGGCGCAAATCTTCGTGGCCTTCAAAAACAATGCCGAACAAATCAAAGGCTTCCCGCTCAAACCAGTTGGCAGAATTCCAAATCGGGTAGATGGAGGCGAGACGAGGCATGTGATCGTCAGGGGCATAGACCCGCAATCGAAGCCGCCAATTGTGTTGCAGCGAAAGAAGATGACAAACCACCGCAAAACGAGGACCATCCGAGTGGCTGCTTTGGGCCCCATCTTTGTAGGTGGAGTAGTCCATGCCACACAGATCGATCAATTGCTCAAAAGCCAGTTGGGGGTCGTCTCGCAAGCGCTGGGCGACAGAAAAATAATTGGCGGACGAAACTGTCAAAGTCAGTTCGTCCAAGCTGGATACCAACTCCACCACCTCGGAGACCAGCACCGATTGCAAAATATTTTGAAGTTCGCCCAACCGATCGCTCATGACAAACTTTCAGCGGGCAATGGTGTTTTCACGGCGAATTTTGCTTTGCAACTGCAAAATGCCATACAAAAGGGCCTCGGCCGTGGGAGGGCAACCTGGCACATAAACATCAACCGGCACGATGCGGTCGCAACCGCGCACCACCGAATAGCTGTAGTGGTAATAGCCCCCACCGTTGGCGCATGAGCCCATGGATAAGACCCAACGGGGCTCACTCATTTGGTCATAGACCTTGCGCAAAGCAGGGGCCATTTTGTTGCACAAAGTGCCGGCCACGATCATGAGGTCAGACTGTCGTGGACTGGGTCTGAACAACATGCCGAAACGATCGATGTCATATCGTGCAGCGCCCGCATGCATCATCTCAACCGCACAACAGGCCAACCCAAATGTCATGGGCCACAGAGAACCCGTTTTGGCCCAATTCACCACAGAATCGTAGGAGGTGGTGATGAATCCCTCTTTGAAAACGCCTTCAAGTGACACGGTTTACTCCCAATCCAGCGCCCCTTTTTTCCACTCGTAGGCAAAACCAACGACCAAGATGGCCAGAAAAATCATCATGGCCCAAAAGCCCACAGGGCCAATCTCTTTCAAAGCAACAGCCCATGGAAACAAAAACGCAATTTCCAAATCAAAAAGTATGAACAAAATGGCCACCAGGTAATAGCGCACATCAAATTTCATGCGAGCATCTTCAAATGCCTCAAAACCGCATTCATAGGGGGAATTTTTGGCTTCGTTGGGCCGCCTGGGACCTAGGAAAAAACCGATGGCTTGGGGAGCAACGCCAATGGCCAAACCCACCAAGATAAACAATAAAACCGGCAGGTAAGCTTCAAGGTTCATCGATGAATTGCCAAATAGTTCTCATAATCAAGCCCGAATATGGCTTGCTACTCTGACAAGAAGATGACAGTCCTGTAAAGGGGTTGGAAAGTGGGGAGGTGAAATCGGGTCATGAGGTCTTGATAACCGACCAGGGAGGTTTGGCGCATTTGCATCAAACAATGTCAGCTTAGATTTACAAACGTTGCACATCTTATCACGCATGTACCAACACCTTTGCGCGTTCGCATCAATCGCAAGCTGCAACAAAAAACTGCCACTTGCAAAATAAGGTTTGTCCACTTGTGTTGGTGCCGT
>RFNL01000036.1 GCA_009927195.1 Betaproteobacteria bacterium
CTGTCAAAAGCGGGCTCGGTGTTGAACAACAACAGGGCTTTGACCTGGCCTTGCAGCATTTGCAAGGCATTGAGCCCCTTGCCAACGGGGGGCATGGCACGCACCACCTGGGCACCCACGGTATTGCTGGCCTCGCCCAAAAATCCCACACTGGCTTTGGCATGCTCTCCCAACCAATTGGCCAGTGCCAGCAAGCTAGAAGTATTGGGGTGATGGGCCGCCGCATTGCCCAGCAAAATGGCTTTGCGCTCACCGCCTGACAATGATTTGGCAATGGCTTGGGCTTGCGCAGAGGGTGTTCCCACGGCCACAGGCGGGTTGACGCCCAGCATTTGGGCCAACGCCGCTGCCACCTCTGCCAGTGCTTGTGGCCAATGGGTGGCATCGGTGATCAAGGATTGATGCAAAGGCATGGCCCAATCCCTGACGACCTCATTGATTTGCGACACATGAGCGCCACGGCGCGCCGCTTGACGGATGCGCTGGGCCAACAGGGGTTGGTCTTTGCGAACATGCGATCCCACGAGCAACACACGCTGAAGTTCAGACAAAGAAGCCACACTGGTGCCCAACCAGCGAACAAAACCATCATGCTGAAAGTCCAAGGCACGCAAGCGCGCATCAATGTTCTCGCTGCCCATGCCACGCACCAGCTTGGCTGACAGGTACAACTCTTCAGCGGTGCTGTGAGGACTGGCCAACATGCCCCATTGCTGTGGGCCGTGCTCGGTGATGATCTGGCGCAGTCCATTGGCCACGTACTCAAGGGCGGTGGCCCAGTCCACCGTCATCCACTGACCATCTTGCTTGATCATGGGCTGGGTCAAGCGCTCAGGGCCATTGAGGGCTTCATAGGAGAAGCGATCGCGATCGGCAATCCAGCACTCATTGATGGCTTCATTCTCAAATGGCACGACCCGCATCACCTGGTTGTTTTTGACCTGCACGATCAAATTCGCGCCGGTGGCGTCATGAGGGCTGACAGAACGTCGGCGGCTCAACTCCCAAGTACGGGCGTTGTACCTGAAAGGCTTGCTGGTCAAAGCACCCACAGGGCATATGTCAATCATGTTGCCGGACAACTCGGAATCAACCGTCGC
>RFNL01000035.1 GCA_009927195.1 Betaproteobacteria bacterium
TCTGGTCCCGGAGGTGGGGGAGGTGGCTCCAGTGGGGGCAACTGGGGCGGATTCAAGCCTGACATGGGCAATGCAAAAGCGGGGCTCGGGGTGATTGCCGCCATCGCTGTGTTGATTTGGTTGGGAACTGGTTTCTTCATTGTCCAAGAGGGTCAGCAAGCGGTGATCACGCAATTTGGCCGCTACCACAGCACGGTTGGGGCTGGTTTTAACTGGCGCCTGCCTTACCCAGTACAACGACATGAACTGGTTTTTGTGACGCAGATCAGATCGCTCGATATTGGTCGCGATACCGTGATCAAAGCAACTGGTTTGCGCGAGTCTGCCATGCTGACCGAAGACGAGAATATTTTGGAGATCAAGTTCGCAGTTCAATACCGACTGACCGATGCCAGGGCGTATTTGTTTGAAAGCAAAAACCCCACGGATGCCGTTGTACAAGCGGCGGAAACGGCCGTGCGTGAGGTGGTTGGAAAAATGCGCATGGACTCTGCCTTGTCAGAAGAGCGTGACCAAATTGGCCCTCGTGTTCGGGCCATCATGCAAGTGATTTTGGACCGCTATAAAGTTGGTATCGAAGTCGTCGGCATCAATTTGCAACAAGGCGGTGTGAGACCGCCTGAACAAGTTCAAGCGGCATTTGACGATGTTCTCAAAGCTGGTCAGGAGCGCGAACGCGCCAAAAATGAAGCCCAAGCTTATGCCAATGATGTGGTGCCGCGTGCTGTGGGTGCTGCGTCTCGTCTGAAGGAAGAGGCCGAGGGTTACAAATCCCGAATCATTGCCCAAGCCCAGGGCGATGGACAACGGTTCAGATCCGTTCTCAACGAGTACCAAAAAGCACCGCAAGTCACCCGCGATCGGATGTACATCGATGCCATGCAACAAATTTACAGCAACGTGACCAAGGTTCTCATCGAGTCCAAACAAGGATCCAATCTTTTGTACCTGCCCTTGGACAAAATATTACAAGCCACTCAGCCGAGCAATCAGCCGGCTGCAACCCCAACTCCCAGCAATTCTGACAACAACAATGCTTCAACGGGCACCGTGACCAACGATCCGCGCAACCGGGATGGATCCCGTTCGCGCGATCGTGATGCCCGTTAAACATCCAGGATTTCATCATGAACAAAATTGGTTTTTACATCACCTCAGTCCTTGCGGCACTGATGATCATCAGTTCCACCCTGTTTGTGGTGGACCAACGGCAGTTTGGCGTCGTTTATTCATTGGGGCAAATCAAAGATGTCATCACCGAACCTGGCTTGCACATCAAATTGCCACCCCCGTTTCAAAATGTGTCCTACATCGATAAACGCTTGTTAACCCTGGACAACCAAGACACGGAACCCATGCTGACCGCTGAAAAGCAACGCATGGTGATTGATTGGTATGTTCGTTGGCGCATCACCGATCCGTCTAACTACATCCGCAATGTGGGTTTGGATGAAAAGGCCGGGGCCATGCAATTGAGCCGTGTGGTGCGCAATGCTTTGCAAGAAGAGATCAACAAACGCACGGTGAAAGAGCTTCTGTCCGTCAAACGCGAGACTTTGCTGCAAGATGTCAAACGTGAGGTTTTGGAGGTGGTTCAAGGTGCCAAGCCTTGGGGCGTAGATGTCGTGGATGTGCGCATCACCCGGCCGATTACGTGGACGCCATCACCGAATCGGTTATCGGCGCATGGAGGCCGAACGCAAGCGGTGGCCAA
>RFNL01000358.1 GCA_009927195.1 Betaproteobacteria bacterium
GAACGCGCGGGTAATGGTTCAGTCTTTGTCCCAAGCCCACGCGCTCTAGCATAGCGCGCGCCAAATCCCGGGCATGGGGCCGCCCAGCCAATTCCAAGGCCAGCATGACATTTTCAATGGCAGTGAGCGAGCCCAAAAGTTGAAAACTTTGGAATACAAAACCCATGTGCTGAGCGCGCAATGCAGCGCGCGCGTCCTCGTCGCGATCAAACAAATCTTGACCCGCCAAGCGAACCGTGCCCTGGGAGGGCGTATCCAAACCCGCCATGATGGAGAGCAAGGTACTTTTGCCCGATCCAGAAGCACCCACAATCGCAACGGTCTCTGCGCTATTCAACTGAAAATCAATATCGCGGAGAATATGCAAAGTACCCGTGCTATCGCTGACCGATTTGAAAACGTGGGCAACTTCAAGAATAGGTTTTGTCATGTTGATGGGGATATCTGGGGTTCGCAAGCTGTGGAAACAAACCATCTGCGCTTGGATGGGAGGAATTTTATTGTCGTTGACCTGTGTGTCGCTTGCCCAGGACCACATAAAGCCCTCAGCGGTCTCGGGTCAGACGGTGCTGATCGTGGGGGATTCTTTGAGTGCTGAGTATGGTTTGCCCCGCGGTTCGGGCTGGGTGAGTTTGCTCGCGCAACGCTTGGAGAAACATCGGCCACCGTGGCGGGTTGTGAATGCCAGTATCAGCGGCGAGACCAGCGCTGGGGGACGCTCGCGCATCGAAACGCTGCTCAAAACCCATCGTCCCAAGGTGGTGGTGATTGAGCTTGGTGGCAACGATGCCCTGCGCGGCTTATCACTGGCCAGCACCCAAGACAATTTGTTGACCATGGCAAATCTATCCAAAAGCCAAGGTGCAATGGTGTTACTGCTGGGCATGAAGGTGCCCCCCAACTATGGGGCCGATTACAACGCACAATTTGGCAAGGCCTTTGCGCAAGTGGCCCAACAAACCCATTCGCGCTGGGTTCCTTTCTTCTTAGAGCCTTTGACGGCCCCTGGTGAGTGGTTTCAAACCGATCGCATCCATCCCAACGAAAAAGCCCAAATATTGATGCTAGACCACGTTTGGCCTGCGTTGGAAAAACTGCTGTAAATCCGGTGCCATGAGTTTGCATCGCATACCTGCCAGTGAGGCGTTGGAGCGCATGGTGGGCGGGAATGATTTTTCCACCATCATTGACGCCCGCAGCGAAGCTGAATTCGAACTCGATCATTTGCCAGGCGCTGTGAATTGGCCCAGTTTGAACAACGAGCAACGTGTGGCGATTGGCACTTTGTTCAAAGAAAAGGGGGGCTTTGAGGCCCAAAAATTGGGGGCTGCATGGGTGGCCAGCAACATCGCTCGGCACATCGAACGGGAAGTTGTGGACTTGCCCAAGCACTGGCAACCCTTGATTTATTGTTGGCGCGGGGGCAAGCGCAGTGGCGCGCTGTCCATGGTGCTGGGGCAAATCGGCTTTCAGGTGTTTGTGGTGGATGGCGGCTACAAAGCTTTCAGGGCGGCCATGTTGAACTGGCTGTCGAAGCACATGGCCTGTTTCCATTTTGTGGTGGTTTGTGGTTCAACAGGCAGCGGAAAAACACGTTTGCTGCATGCACTGCAAAGACAGGGTGCGCAAGTGCTTGATTTGGAAGCTTTGGCCTGCCACCGCAGTTCGGTCTTGGGGCGCATTCCCGGCCAAGAGCAGCCCAGTCAGAAGCGTTTTGACACGCTCATTTGGGATGCCCTTCGTCAGATGGATCCATCATTGCCGATTCATGTCGAATCCGAAAGCCGCAAGGTGGGCAATTTGTCTGTGATGGATGTGTTGATGGATGCCATGCGAGACAGCCCATGCATAGACTTGCAATTGCCCACAGAGGAGCGAATCAGCCTGCTGATGGAGGAGTACCCCTTATTTGTTGACGACCGGGAATTATTTGGTCAGCGACTGGAGGCTTTGATCCCCATAAAGGGCAAAGCCGCGGTGCATGCTTGGAAAGAGATGCTGGCACAAGGAAAGGTCAAAGCGGTGGTGCAGACCTTGCTCGAAAGCCATTACGACCCCACTTATCACCAGTCCATATCCCGAAACTTTCGCCAACATGTCAAGGCCAGGGTGGTGCAGGCCACTGATCGACACCCTGCATCATTTGATGCCATTGCCCAGCGCTTGCTCAAGTCTGACCCTGGTGTTATTTGAAGCCCACCCGATCGAGCATTTGTTGGACTTTGATTTGGTTCATGCCAACGGCGCTGATGGGAATGACTTCGCTTTTGAAATCGCCACCCGACATGGTTTTCAGCGCCGGATTGTCAAACTTTAAATCTCGCACCACTGGCCATTCGTTGTTGCCATTGGCGAAATGATTTTGGGCCGATGGGCTGACCAAGTACTCCAAAAACTTGATGGCCGCAGCGCTGTTTTTGCTGTGCCGGGCCACCGCCGCCCCTGCCACATTGACATGGGTTCCCCAGCTACTTTGATTGGGGAATACCACCCCCAAGGACTCGGCCATGGCTTTTTCAACGGAATTATTGGAACGCAACATCCTGGCCATATAGTAAGTATTGGTCACCGCCACAGCGCATTCGCCACTGGCCACCGATTTGATTTGATCGGTATCCCCACCTTTGGGAGACCGAGCCATATTGGCCACCAATCCTTTGAGCCAGGTTTCAGTGGCGGCGGCACCCATGTGCTCATAGATGGCACCAAACAGGCTGAGGTTGTAAGGGTGTGAGCCCGAGCGGATACACAGTTGTCCTTTGAAACTGGGGTTGGCCAGCTTTTCATAGGTGTCTACCTGTTGGCGGTCGATCTTGCTTTTGTCATAAACCACAATGCGTGCTCGAGTGGACATGCCAAACCAGGCAAATTCACCCTTTTCATTGGGTTTTGAACGCAAATGGCCAGGAACAGCTGATTCAAGGATTTTGGAGTTGATGGGCAGGAACAGGCCTTCTGACTCGGCTTTCCAAAGCCTGGCGGCATCGACCAACAAAATGACATCCGCCGGGGAGGCCGAACCCTCGGATCTCAGCCGGGCCAAAATACCTGCGTCGTCGGCATCCACCCGTTGCACGGCTATGCCAGTGGACCTGGTGAATTCACTGTACAAGGCTTCATCGGTGGGGTAATGCCTGGCCGAATACAAATTGATCACTGTTTGCGCGCTGCTCATTCCCAAGGCACACCATCCCAGCGCAAACACCACAATTTTTGAAATTCTCATCGCACACTCTGTTGGTTGAATGAGAGGAGTATAACTCAAATAGGAAGCATTCTCATTCAAAAATTTAAAAATGGTGAAAAAAGGGATCAAAAACAAGCCTGGAAGGTCTTTTGCAAATCCAGTTGTAAGTCCACTTCAGCCTCAAGACCAATGGAGAAACGCACAACATGACCAGGCTCAATGGCCTCTGGCCAAACGGATCGCATGGTTTGCAGTTCATAAGGAACAACCAAACTGATGGGCCCTGCCCAGCTGTAACCCAATTTGAACAGTTTCAAGGAATCGCAAAAATGATGGACTTGTTGCACGGTGCAGTTTGGATCCAAAACGATGCTGAACAGGGCTGCGGCCCAACCATCGACTGAATCGGCTTCGACACACAAGGGGTCCAAATGATCCCGGGCCACTGGGGTGCATACCCTCTTCCAATGCGCATGCCCCGGCGAACCTTCCAAAGCAGGATGCAAAACCTGGTTGACCGGTGCAAGGGTTTGGCACCAACGGGCCAATTTGCGGGCACACAGGTCTTGCGCGCGGTAGCGCAAAGCCATGCTTGGCAAAGAGCGCAATACCGATTCGGCATCATTCGCCCCCACTGTCAAACCCAGTCGCATGTGACAGAGTTTGAGTTGGTGGGCCAAATCTGGGTCACGGGTCATCACACTGCCCATCAACACATCTCCCCCACCGCTGGGGTATTTGGTCAATGCATGAACCGTGATGTCAACGCCCCAAGAAGCTTTGCCCTCTTGTGGCCATAAGTCAAAGGCATTGAAAGCCAAACCTGCGCCCCAGGTGTTGTCCAACGCACATGAAATACCGTGTTGGCGGCACAATTTCACCAGGGCCAATAGATCGGGGAACTCCAATGTGACCGAGCCAGGTGCTTCCAACCAAACCAACCGCGTGTTGGGACTGATCTTGGAAGCCAAATCGGAGACATCCATGGGATCGTACAAACGATGTTTGATGCCCCAGTGTTTCAACTCGGCTTGGGCCAATGATTTGCTGGGGCCATACACATTGTCGGGCAACAAGACTTCATCACCAGTTTTCAGCAAAGCAAAGTTGACCAATGCGATGGCCGCTAATCCACTCGGAACCAGCATGCAATGGCTTCCACCCTCCAATGCACACAAACGCTCTTCCAAGGTGAAGGTGGTGGGGGTACCGTGCAAGCCGTAGGTGTAGCCGGACTTGTCTATCCAGTCGCGACTTTTCATCGCTTCGACCGAGGGGAAAAACACGGTCGAAGCTTTGTGAATGGCCACCATAGGCGCCTCGAATTCCACCGGTGCCCGATAAGGGTGGTGAATGAGCGATGATGCTTTTTTCAAATTTTCCATTTGGCCAGCAACTGCTCAGGTCGCATGCTGTCGTAGCCTTCAAATGGCTGGTGAATCCAAGGATTGGTGGGCAAAAACTCCACCGAATAATCGGGTTTAAAGCTCGATACGCCCTTGGTCCAGATGACAGCGCTGCGCAACTCGGTGATCGGTTTGTAGTTCTCGCGCAACAATGAAATCACCGCATTGAGGGTGTGGCCCGAATCAGCCAAATCATCGACCAACAGCACACGGCCAGCAATTTCACCTTTGGGTGTGGTGATAAACCGCGCAATGTCCAGATGACCTTGGACGGTGCCCGCTTCCGATCGATAGGAACTGGTGGACATGATGGCCAATGGCTTGTCAAAGATGCGCGACAGAATATCTCCGGGTCGCATGCCGCCGCGGGCCAAACACAAAATGGTGTCGAATTGCCAGCCACCTTGATGAATTTTGAGGGCCAGTTTCTCAATCAGATTGTGGTATTCGTCGTAGGAAACGTACAAATGCTTACCGTCTTCAGTCAACATGGCCGTCTTTCAGATATACAAAAAATAATCACTGAATTGAAAAGGGGTGTTTTTTCAAGATGGTGTGATCGCGATCAGGACTGGTCGACACCATATGGATGGGAACACCACACAATTGTTCTATGCGGTCCAGGTAGGCCCTGGCCTGAGCGGGCAGATCGGCCATATGGGTCACACCCACTGTCGATTGGGTCCAGCCGGGCAGTGTTTCATAAATTGGCATACAGCGGGCTACCTCCTCCGCACTGGCTGGCAAGATGTCCGTGTGGACACCATCGAGTTCATAGCCCGTGCACAACTTGAGTTCATTCAGGCCATCCAACACATCCAGCTTGGTGATGCACAAACCCGATAGGCCATTGACTTGGGCGCTGCGCTTGAGCAAGGCCGCATCAAACCATCCACAGCGCCTGGCACGGCCCGTGGTGACCCCCTTTTCTTGACCGACGGTGCTGAGATGGTGGCCCACGGTTCCAGGTTTCTCCCAATCCAATTCAGTGGGAAATGGCCCGCCGCCCACTCGCGTGCAATAGGCCTTGGTGATACCCAATATGTAGTGCAGCATGCCTGGGCCTACACCCGCGCCCGCTGCTGCATTGCCCGCCACACAATTGCTGGAAGTGACGAAGGGGTATGTGCCGTGATCCACATCGAGCAAAGTACCTTGCGCTCCTTCAAACAACAGATTGCCGCCACGCAAATGCACATGATGCAACTCTGTAGACACATCGGCCACCATAGGCAAAATTTGAGCGGCTTCTTGCATGCATTGATCCAAAACTGTTTGCCATTCAACGGCAGGGGCATGCAGGTATTGGGTCAAAACGAAATTATGCAGCTCCAGGTTTTCGCGCAACTTGTCTGCGAAACGCTGCGGGTGTTTCAAATCTTGTACCCGCAATGCACGGCGGGCAATTTTGTCTTCATAAGCTGGACCAATGCCTCGGCCGGTGGTGCCAATTTTATCCAATCCCGATTTTTCTTTGGCAGCTTCGCGGGCGACATCTATTGCGGCGTGATAAGGCATGATCAATGGACAGGCTTCACTGATCCGTAAGCGCGAACGAACCAACACGCCAGCAGCCTCCAGGCCTGCAATTTCCTCCAACAACTTGGTCATGGACAAGACCACCCCATTGCCGATGTAACACACCACACCTTCACGCATGATGCCACTGGGAATCAGGTGCAGAGCTGTTTTGACACCCTGGATGACCAGGGTATGTCCTGCGTTATGTCCGCCTTGGAATCGAACCACACCTTGGGCCGATTCGGTCAACCAGTCCACCAGCTTGCCCTTGCCCTCGTCCCCCCATTGGGTACCGACAACCACCACATTGCGACCTTGGGAAGTATTCATGGATCAAACAAGAGTTCAGGGTTGACAAGCTTGCACCGTCCACTGGGCACCCTTTTGCACCAGTTCGCGGTCACAGTTGAATTCATCGGCCTCGTTTTCATGGCCTGGCAAGACACAAACGACAGTTTCGCCTTGTCCCCTCAAAGCTTCAATGGCTTTGCGCAATGAGGCTTCCTGTGACCATGGTGCGCGAATGGCGCTGTGCTGACGGGGCCTAGGCAAACACCGCGCCCACTCTTTGAGGTCCAAGCTGAACCCCACGGCAGGACGTTTGCGTCCAAATACAGAGCCCACTGCATCGTAGCGCCCACCGCGCAGCAAGGCATCACCGGCCTGGGCCGCGTACAAAGCAAACCGCACACCGCTGTAATACCCATAGCCACTTAAATCACCCAAATCAAAACTCAGGCGACAGCCACTGACCTGATTCGCCAGGGAGTGAATTTCATCAAGCGCCTCTAGCGCTTTTGGCCAGGCAGACAAGGCTTTGCGACCCTCATCCAAAACGGACAAGTCGCCATAAAAATGGGGCAGCATGGTCAAAGCCTTGGCAACCTGGGCAGGCAATATTTGTGTCAATTCGAACAACGAGGCCCTGTCCTTGCGACCCAAAGCGGTGTGAACCGATTGAATGAAATCATCCTTCAATGTCAAACCTTCGAGCACAGCAGGAACAATTCGCGCGTGACCCATGTCCAAAACCATGTCGGTCAGACCGGCGGCTTGGGCACATTGCAAGGCCAACTCCAATATTTCCAAATCGGCTTCAAGTCCTTGGTGGCCATATATTTCCGCCCCCAGTTGGAATGGTTCGCGGGTAGCGCCGGGTCGATCGGCGCGGGTGTGCAAAACAGGACCGCAGTAACAAAGTCTGGTCAACCCTTGGCGATTGAGCAAATGGGCATCGATGCGCGCCACTTGCACTGTGGTGTCAGCCCGCAGCCCCAAAGTTCGCCCCGATAATTGATCGACCAATTTGAAGGTTTGCAGGTTCAGGGCTGAATCGCTGTCCGATAGCAATGAATCCAGATGCTCCAACAGAGGCGGCATCACCAACTCGTAACCATACCCTCTGGCATGGTCTAGCCAAATGCGGCGCAGCTCTTCAATGTGACGGGCCTCAGAGGGCAACACATCGGCGATGTGATCCGGCAGGACCCAGGCAGACATAGATGGATTCAATCAAAAAAGAAAATCATTTTATATGGCCTGTTGCGGGCCATGGAGGCGAGTGCAGATCAGGCCAGAAGTCCCAGCAGAATCAGTCCCAATGCGATACAGATCAGGCCAAAAAATCGAATTTGACCGTCTTGCAGCTGTTGGACTTGTTGGAACATTCGCCGCCAGTGGGAGGGTGATATGAAAGGCAACAGCCCCTCAATCACCAGAACCAATCCCAAGGCAGTCCAGATCAAATCTGAACCGTGCTCCATTACTTTTTCGCGGAAGAGGCAGGGGCAGCCGAGGCACCGTTGCCCCGAAAAGCTTTGAAGAATTCACTGGAGGGATCCACCACCATGAGGTCACTCTTTTTGCTGAAACTGGCCTTGTAAGCATCCAGGCTGCGGTAAAACTGTGCGAATTGAGCATCACGGCCAAACGATTCGGCGTAAATGCGCGCGGCCTCTGCATCCCCCTCGCCTTTGATCTTTTGGGCATCACGGTAGGCATTGGCCACCGTCACTTCGCGTTGGCGATCGGCATCGGCTCGAATTTTTTCTCCCTCAGCCGCCCCGGTAGATCGCAGTTCA
>RFNL01000418.1 GCA_009927195.1 Betaproteobacteria bacterium
ATCGCGGGCGAGACCATTTGCGCGGTGGCCATGACCGAACCCGGCGCGGGTTCGGACTTGTCAGGCATGAAAAGCACCGCCAAGCGCGATGGCGACGGCTGGGTGCTCAACGGCACCAAGCTGTTCATCACCAATGGCGTGCATGCCAACCTGTATTTCGTGGCCGCCAAAACCGGCGAGGGCAAGCACCAAATGTCCATGTTCATTGTGGAAAAAGGCACACCCGGTTTCAGCGTGGGCCGCGCCTTGGACAAGACCGGTTGGTTGTGTTCGGACACCGCCGAACTGGTGCTGGACAATGTGCGACTCGGTCCCGAGGCTTTGCTGGGCGAGCCAGACAAGGGCTTTTATGCGCTGATGAAAAACCTGCAAACCGAGCGCATCGCTTTGGCGGCCATGGCGGTGGGCCACTGCCAGCGCGCCATCGAATTGACCCTGGACTACGTGCGCCAACGCCAAGCCTTTGGCAAAGCGCTCTGGGACATGCAGCACATCCGCCAAAAAATCGCCATGCTCGACGCCAAAACCCGTGCGGCGCGACAGTTCATGTACCACTGCGCCTGGTCGGTGACGCAAGCCCATGACATCGTGCAAGAGGTGTCCATGCTCAAGTCGCTGACCGGCGAATTGGTCAACGAGGTGGTCGGTGGTTGCCAGCAGTTTTGGGGCGGCATGGGTTACATGCGCGAAGCACCGATCGAGCGCTTGTGGCGCGACGCCCGTGTGCTGGCCATCGGTGGCGGCGCCACCGAGGTGATGTTGGAGGAAGTGGCCAAGCGCTATTGAGCCGTGCCCACGTGTGGTCGGCCCTGTGTGGCTGCCGGCCCGGTGTTTTTAATCCGCTGAGACCCACCATTCATGAGTTACACCTGCATCGAAGTTCGCCACCCCAGCCCCGAGCGCACCGAGGTGTGGCTGAATCGCCCGGAGGTGCGCAACGCCTTCAACGACGCCATGATCGCCGAGTTGACCCAGGCGTTTGCCCAGATTGCCCGGGACGAACGGGTGCGCCTGGTGTTGTTGGCTGCCCATGGCAAGGCGTTTTGTGCGGGCGCCGACCTGAACTGGATGCGTGCGATGGCCGACTACAGCTGGGAGCAAAACCGCGCCGACGCCCAAGGTCTGGCCGACATGTTGTGGACGCTGGACCAATGCCCGGTGCCCATCGTTGGGCGCCTGCAAGGCGACTGCTATGCCGGTGGCATGGGTTTGGCCGCGGTGTGCGATGTGCGCCTGGCCAGTGCGTCCATGCAATTTTGTTTGTCAGAGGCGCGCCTGGGTCTGATGCCCGCCACCATCAGCCCGTATGTGCTGCGCGCCATGGGGGCTTCGGCCGCGCGCCGCTACTTTGTCACCGCCGAGCGCTTTAGCGCAGCCCAGGCCCAAGCCATGGGCATGGTGCACGAGGTCTGTGCCCCCGAAGCCTTGGACGCCAGCGTCGAAGCCATGCTGGAAACACTGGTGCAAAACGGACCTGCCGCGGTGCGCTTGTGCAAGCAGTTGGTGCGCGATGTGGAAGCCCGCCCCATTGACGATCAGTTGCGCGCAGAAACCGCGCGCCGCATTGCCGACATCCGCGCCAGCGCAGAGGGCAAAGAGGGCTTGCAATCGTTTTTGAACAAGCGCCCGCCCAACTGGTTGATTCCCAGGGCATGACCGCCTGCAGCCCACCTCCCGACCCAGCTTAGGAAGAGCCCATGTTTGCCAAAATTTTGATCGCCAACCGGGGTGAAATCGCCTGCCGTGTGGCCGCCACAGCGCGCCGCTTGGGGGTGGCCACGGTGGCGGTTTACTCCGACGCCGACGCCCAAGCCGCCCACGTGCAGGCCTGCGATCAAGCCTGGCACATTGGCGGCGCAGAGGCCAAAGACAGTTACTTGCAGTGGCAGCGCATCATCGATGCGGCGCGCCAAACCGGTGCCCAAGCCATCCACCCGGGCTATGGGTTTTTGAGCGAAAACGCCGACTTTGCCCAAGCCTGCGCCGATGCGGGCTTGGTCTTCATTGGGCCGCCACCTGCCGCCATCCGCGCCATGGGCTTGAAGGCCGCGTCCAAACAGTTGATGGGCCACGCCGGCGTGCCCCTGGTGCCGGGCTATCACGGTGCCGCGCAAGACCCTGCGCTGTTGGCCCGTGAAGCCAACAAAATCGGCTACCCGGTGCTGATCAAAGCCAGTGCGGGCGGCGGCGGCAAGGGCATGCGGGTGGTGCGCAGTGCCGACGACTTTGCCAGCGCCTTGGCCTCTTGCCAGCGCGAGGCGCAAAACAGTTTTGGCGATGCGGCGGTGCTGATCGAAAAATACGTGCAGCGCCCGCGTCACATCGAGATCCAGGTGTTTGCCGACACCCAGGGCCATTGCATCCATTTGTTCGAGCGCGATTGCTCGGTGCAAAGGCGCCACCAAAAGGTGCTGGAAGAGGCCCCCGCGCCGGGCATGACCGCAGACATGCGCCAACGCATGGGCCAAGCCGCGGTAGCGGCGGCCCAGGCGG
>RFNL01000417.1 GCA_009927195.1 Betaproteobacteria bacterium
GTCAAAAGGTGGGCTTTTTGTTTTGCGTGCAGGTGGCCGCACATTTTCGCTTGGTGATTGACTGTGCCGGACAGGCCAGCAAGTGGCTCAAACGTTGCTGATCGTCTGATCATCGATGCGCGCTGCACCCGAATGTACCAGTTGGTCCATCAGCGACATCAGCCAATCAACTGTTTCGGATTGGGCCACAGGACAGATGGACACCAAGTAGGGACAAAGGCATGCCCATTGCAGAAAGTCAGAGATGGGCAATGACTGAAATTCCATCAATTTGAATTTCAGCAACACTTTGGCCGCATAGGTCATGTGCTTTTCGGGGTGTTGGACAAAATGATCCAAGCGACCTCGGGCGCGTGCCAACGCTTGCGACACATCGGTGAATGGACTGCCATGGCCTGGAAAAACCTTTGTGGCATTCAACTCCTCAATCACGTCCAAGGTGGCTGCCACTTGATCAAAAGCATGGATGCCGTCGAGTTCCGGAAACACCACACCAAATCCATTGGCCCACAATGCATCCGCAGAAATCAAAAAACCTTTCTCGGGTTCAAATAAAACAATTGAGTGGGGATCGTGACCTGGGGAGGCATGGACCTGCCAATAATGATCGCCAGCCAAAAATGTTGTGCCTGGTTGTAAAACGTGGTCGGCCCTGAACCTCGGACACCATTGGCCCGTGGCTCGATAAGTCAAGGCCTCTTCATCCCATTTGCGCACCGCTTCAAAATGACCTGGCGGTATAAATGTCTGCACTGCGGGGAAAACCTGTTGAAGCTTGGCATTCCCGCCGCAGTGGTCGCTGTGCAAGTGGGTGTTCACAATGTGGGTCAGAGGGCGACCGAGTAAATGCGTATGAACCAAGGCCAAGGTTTGCTCGGCATGGCTTGCGTACCCACTGTCAACCAATGTGGCGTTGCTTGCACCCAGGAACAAAAAATTATTGGATGACAACCAACCGCGTTCAAAAAAATAAAAAGACGCTGCGGTTGAATGACTGTGCATGTCGAGATGTTAAACCGGAGTTGAATTGGGCTATGCTTACGACGTTTAGACAAAAGCAGTGCATAACTGCCTCACTGTGAGCGACTTACCGTCACCCGCCAGCATCCCCAAGCGCACCTCGAACTGGTTGCAGCATTGGTTGCAAAGATGGCATAAAACGCCGCGCAGCAAAACCGAACTGGTGCATGCCTTGCTCGCCGCACAAAAACAAAACATCATTGACATGGACAGCCGCCACATGCTGGAAGGTGTCTTGTGGATGGCCGATAAAACCGTTGCCGATGTGATGGTGGCGGCACCCAAAATGGACTTGCTAGACATCCATGCCAGCCAAGAGGTGATGTTGTCTTTTATCATCGATAAGGCCCACTCAAGGTTCCCAGTTTATGAAGTGGAGAAGGAAAACATCCTTGGCATTTTGCTCGCGAAAGATTTGCTCAAACTCCAACGTGCCCCGGAGTTGAACATCCGGGCACTGTTGCGCGCACCGGTTTTCGTACCGGAAAGCAAAGGCTTGAATGATTTGCTGCGCGAATTCCGGCATAACCGCAATCACCTGGCCATTGTGGTGGATGAATTTGGACGGGTCTCCGGTTTGGTCACCATCGAAGATGTCTTGGAAGAAATCGTTGGAGAAATCGAAGACGAGTTCGACACCCAAGACACTGCGGTGGACATATTCGCTTTGGCCGATAACGTCTACAGGGTCAATGGAGACACGCCATTAGAGCGCGTTCAAGCCCAGTTTGAGGCCAATTGGCCCAGTGTGGCTGACGAAAACTTTGAGACCATTGGTGGATATATCTCGCACGCCATGGGGCATGTGCCCAGGCGCGGTGAGCATTTGCAAATAGACGGCTTGCGATTTGAGGTACTGCACACCAAGGGGGGTGCGGTGACCTGGTTTCGCTTGACCAGAACCGCCAAACCGACGCAAACGCCATGAAGTCGGCCGCTTGGTTGGCTGTGGCAGGCATGGCGCAGGCTTTGTCCTTGGCTTGGCCGTGGGGCGGGACTTCGCTGCCAGGTTTGCAAATTGTGGCCATGGCATTGATGTGCCATCAATTGATGCAATTGGGCAGGCCCCAATCCGTGTTCAAACAGGCGTGGTGGTTTGCCACAGTGTGGCTGACGGCTACATTTTGGTGGCTGTTCATTTCATTGCACACCTATGGAGGCATGCCGGCCGCATTGGCCGCACTGTCGGTGTCTTTGTTGGCAGGGGCATTGGCCATCTATTACGCCATTGCAGCCTGGCTGGTGGTTTCGTTGCGGCATCACCCATCCACCAACCTTCTACTGAAGGCAAAGACTGCTGCCGCTTTTGCCAGTGCATGGACATTGGCCGAAATGGGCAGAGCCTTGATATTCACGGGCTTTCCTTGGGGTGCCGTGGGTTATGCCCACGTGGATGGCCTGCTGTCCCTGTTATCGCCTTGGCTGGGCGTTTATGGCGTGGGTTGGTTGGCCGCTTTCGGGGCCATGGGCGCGGCGATGGCTTGGCAGTCGCTAAAGCAAGATCCAAACAAACACCCCCTGAAGTGGGTTTTTGTTGGTTTGACAGTGCTGTGGGTTCAAGTGCCGCCACCCCTGACCAGCGCGCCTGATGAACCGCAAGTGCCCGTCATGCAAGTCCACCTGTTGCAAGGCAATATCCCTCAAAGTGAAAAATTCCAGGCCAATACCGGCATTGCCCAAGCCTTATCGTGGTATCGCCAAGAGCTCACCAAAGTCCATTCGGGTCTGGCCATAGCTCCTGAAACCGCTTTGCCCTTGTTGCCTCAACATTTGCCGGCAGGGTATTGGCAGGGGTTGCGCGAACATTTTTCAAACGGGACATCGGCCGCATTGATCGGTGTTCCTTGGGTGGAGACGGGGCCGGCCGGCTTGCCGCTCTACAGCAACTCAATCATTGGCTGGCAGCCTGGACAAGCACAAGACTATCGCTACGACAAAGACCACTTGGTGCCATTTGGTGAATTTGTACCGCCCATGTTTCGCTGGTTCACCGCTTGGTTGGACATGCCGATGAGCGACTTCAAAGCGGGTGGTCAGCACCCGGCCACCTTTGATTGGCAGGGAAATCGCATTGCCCCTCACATTTGTTATGAAGACTTGTTTGGGGAAGAGTTGGCGCAAGGTTTCATCGACCCCCTTCGGGCACCCACGGTGCTGGTCAACATCAGCAACATCGCTTGGTTTGGCGACTCGATCGCCATCGATCAGCACCTGAACATCGCCCGCATGCGCAGCTTGGAGTTCCAGCGGCCAATGGTGCGCGCCACCAACACCGGCATGACCGCCGTGATCGATCACCGAGGGCAGGTCACTGCCCAATTGCCCAGACACCACACAGGGGTGCTCAGCACCACGGTGCAAGGCCGCAACACCGCGCCGACTTTTTTTGCACAATGGGCCGCCAGATGGGGCCTGTGGCCACTGATATCGATTTGTGCACTGATCGTTGGCTGGTTTGGGTGGCATTGCCGCAAAAGCACCTTGGCGGGAGCCTAAAATCGAAAAAAAATCATTTCGCTATCGAAATGAACCACTTGACCCGGCCCATGCTGACCTTCCAAAAAATCATCCTCACACTCCAAAACTATTGGGATCAACAAGGCTGCGCATTGCTGCAGCCTTATGACATGGAAGTCGGTGCAGGCACTTCACACACGGCTACATTTTTGCGGGCCATTGGCCCCGAACCCTGGCGTGCCGCCTACGTGCAACCGAGCCGACGGCCCAAGGATGGTCGATATGGCGAAAATCCCAACCGCTTGCAACACTATTATCAGTATCAGGTGGTGATCAAACCTGCGCCGGCCAACATCCTCGATCTCTACCTGGGTTCCTTGACAGCGCTGGGCTTTGACTTGAAAAAAA
Organism: Betaproteobacteria bacterium; assembly: GCA_009927195.1. GTDB lineage: Bacteria > Pseudomonadota > Gammaproteobacteria > Burkholderiales > Burkholderiaceae_C > Limnohabitans. The sequence continues at coordinate 3,886 of RFNL01000417.1, forward strand.
ATGACATTCGTTTTGTTGAGGACGATTGGGAAAACCCCACTTTGGGGGCTTGGGGTTTGGGTTGGGAGGTATGGCTCAACGGCATGGAAGTCACCCAGTTCACTTACTTTCAGCAAGTGGGAGGTATCGACTGTCGCCCCATCACCGGC
>RFNL01000426.1 GCA_009927195.1 Betaproteobacteria bacterium
TGGTGGGCGCATATTTTTTATTGCATGAGCCCATCACAGCCATGAATGTGGGGTTTGCGCTGTGCGTTCTCGCCGTGGTGGTTTTAGGTAAACAAACCAGGGTCCAGTGAATACAGTGGGCCCGAGCGCCCTGTGGCGTACTGGCAGGCTGCCCGCACGCCGCTGTTTAGCCTCAACGCCTCACTTTGGCTCTGCAAGCCGCTTGCATGTCGCGGTCTTTGATGAAGCCGCATTGACCCACACCGCTGCCTGTTTCGGCGCGGCAAAAAGCTTGCAGGTCTGGGTTTCGGATGAACCCGCATTGGCCTGGCCCCGCGCCGGTAGTGGCCCGGCAATGCGCTTGTTGATCTGTATCTTGGATAAAACCGCATTGGCTGCTGGCGCTCCCCGTTGCAGGCCGTTGGTTTTGCACGCTGGCGCGACAAGACGCTTGCGCATCTTTGTCTCGGATGAAGCCACATTGAGAAGCCCCGCCCCCGCTTTCAGCGCGGCAGCGCGCTTGCAAATCGCTGTCTCGGATGAAGCCGCACTGCGCTTCGCTGCCGCCGTTCACCGCCCGGCAATAGGCCTGACGGTCGGGGTCTTTGATGAATCCACACTCACTGGGCTGGGCCCATGCCCAAGGGGCCATGCATGCCCAAAATAGCCATTGCACCCCAAGCTTTTGTGTGTGTTTGGTCATGGCAACTCAGGTGCAGGGTTAAAAGAACTTCAGCCAATAACGGCGGGTCAGTGCCAGGGCCAATATGCCTTGCATGGCCATGGCCAAGGTGGCCGTTGGGGGGCTCAACAGGTCGGCCATCACACCGATGTAGAAAAACCCCAAAGGCCCCACCCCAATACAAGCGGTCAATACCCCCAGCAAACGTGCCCGCAAAGCCACCGGTGAGTCGCGGTAGATCAAGGTGGTTTGCATCACGCTAAAACCCACCGCACCCATGCCGTTGATGATCAGCAACAAACCGGCCAGGCCGACATGGGTGCTGAAGGCAAAGCCCACCGCAGAAGTGAAATACAACAGCACCGAGCCCACATAAATGCGGCCATACCAAGCGGTGCGTGCAAAGCCGGCAAACAACATCGCAGCCAACAAGCCGCCCACGCCTTCACAACTGGCCAGCAAACCAATGTCTTGAGTGGCCAGGTGCAAGCGGTCGCTGGCCAGCACCGGGATCATGCTGGTGAAGGGCCAGCCAAACAGGTTGAAGATGGCGGTGATGCCCAAGATGCCAATCAGTCGATCGTCTTTGCGGGCAATCGCAAAGCCCTCGCGCATCGGGCCCAGCAGCGACAAAGGGTGTAGCGCCGGTTTCAAGGTGCCAGGCGCAATGCGCCGCACCACCCACCAACTGCAACTGTGTAACACCAAGCCCAGCCAAAACACACCGGCTATGTCAAATCGCGCCAAGATCAAGCCGGCCAACATGGGGCCAATCACACGGCTGATGTTGTTCAAACCCACATCCACCGACAAGGCCGGGCCAATGCGCTGTGGCCCCACCGACTCGCCAATCATCATGCGGCGCACCGGGTTGTCTGCCGCCCAGCAAATGCCGTTGATGAAACTGCCCACACCCAGGTGCCAAATGCTCAGCCAACCCGTGCTGGCCAAAAAGGCCAAGCAGGCACTGGTCAACAGAGAGGTGTTGACCATCACCAATAAAGAATGACGCATTTCAAAGCGCTCGGCCAATGCCCCCAACAAGGCACCAAACAAACCCATGGGCATCAAACGCAGCATGCCGAGCAAAGCAACGATGAAGGCCGATTCGGTGACCCGGTAGGCAAACAAACCCATGGCGAGCATTTCTAACCAGCGCACGGTGGAAAACACAAAACCCGAAAACAGCAAGTGCCAAATGGCTTGCAAGGTTTCCAGGCGACCGTTGGGTGTGCTCAAAGCAACTGGCCCTGGTGCATGGGCGGTGGTGTGAAGGCGTTGGACATGTCTCTTCCTGGGTGATTCCTGGGGTGATGCCCTCTGTTCTGCGCTGGGCGCAGTGTTGGGAAATCATGCCACAGTGTGGCTTTTTACAATTGCCCACGCCTGACACTGCTGGCGCAGATGCCCTGACAGCCCACACCGAGAGACCCGCGATGAGCAAATCACCGACGATAGTGGCTTTTGATGTGTTTGGCACCGTGCTCGATTGGCGTTGCTCCATCCGCCGCGAGGTGGAAAGCCTGATCAAGCAGCGCTTCATCCTGTGCACCCTGTCGAACAGCAATTTGGGCTTGTTGGCCAACATGGCCAAGCACGCAGGTTTGCATTGGGACTTGATTTTGTCGGCCGAGGTGTTCAGATGCCACACGGCGATGTGTCGCGCTTTACCGCGTCTGCGCGCGACTTCAACGACTTGGCCGACCGTTTATCGCTTGCATCCATTTGAGCCCTGAAAGCCCGCGCGCAGTTGCGCCGCTAAACTGCCCGCATGACCACCATCGCCCACATTGACAGCCATGTGCTGCATGTATCGCCGAAAACCAATTGGTGGTTTTTGTCGGTCACCGACAGCACTGGTGCGGTGGCTTGGGGCGAGGGCTCGCTCAATGGTTGGGAGCCCATGCTAGAGGTTGTCTGTGCGCAATATCAAAAAGATTGGTTGGGCCTGAGCCTGGCCCAGGCCCAGCAGCAAGTGCGGTGTGCGCCTGCATCGCCCGGTGGTTTGGTGGGCAACACCGTGATCAGTGCTTTCTTGCAAGCGGTCATGGGCTTGCAGGCCCAGCATGCCCAATGCGCCCCCCATGCCTTGCTCGGCCCTTTGCAACGCGAGTGCGTGCCCCTGTATGCCAACATCAACCGGGCCACCACCGAGCGAACACCGGCTGGCTTTGTGGCCACGGCCTTGCGCGCACGCGACCAAGGCTTTGAAGGGTTCAAGGCCGCACCTTTTGATGGGCTCACGCCAGACATTTGCGCCACGGCGCAAGGCCGCGCGCGCATTCACCATGGGGTGGAGTGCATGCTGGCCTTGCGCGATGCGCTCGGCCCGCAAGCGGTGCTGATGGTGGACTGCCATTGGCGCTTTGACCCCGCCCGTGCGGCACAAACCTTGCGCGACCTGGCTCCGGCGGCCTTGCATTGGTTCGAGTGCCCTTTGGCCGAAACCCACGCCCATTGGCCAGCGCTGCGCCGTTTGCGCCAAGCGGCCCATGAGCAAGGCGTGCTGCTCGCGGCGGCAGAAACACAGGTGGGCTTGGCATCGTTTCAAACCTTGTTTGACGAGGGCTTGTACGACGTGGTGATGCCCGATGTGAAGTATTGCGGCGGCCCCCAAGAGATGCTGCGCATCGCCCAACGTGCCACCGAGCATGGCGTGCAGTTTTCCCCGCACAACCCCTCTGGGCCGGTGTGCACTTGGCACAGTTGGCAAGTCGCTTTGGCGGCCCCGCAATGCGGCATGCTGGAATTGCAATTTGACGAAAGCCCGATGTACGACAGCTTGACCGAGGGCGTGGACTTGCAACCGGTGAAGGGGCAATTGGGCCTGCCGCAACCGGGCCGGCAAGTTTTGGGCATGAACCAAAACTTGCTGCAAGCCCACCCCTATCAAGCCGTCCCGCCTGGTATCGAAACCTTGCTCAACCGATGAACCCGGTCGCCCCTGACAGCAGGCTCCCTTGTTACACGGCATCTTTTTACCCATTTGTCGATTGGAGCGACTTCGCAGACCTGCAAAAGCCCTTGCAAGCCTTGTGCGATGCACGCCAGGTCAAAGGATTGGTGTTGCTGGCCGCCGAAGGCATCAACGGCACTTTGTCGGGCAAGGCCGAAGATGTGTTGGCGGTGTTTGCCCATTTGCGGCTGGATCCGCGTTTGCACGGCATAACGCACAAGGCGGCTTGGGTCAGCAGGGCACCGTCAACGCCCGCTAGCGCCAGCGC
>RFNL01000034.1 GCA_009927195.1 Betaproteobacteria bacterium
GAATCAGCCCTTTCCCATCCTGCCCGAAATGATCACCCACTGGAACATGATGAGCAAGAAGTGGTGCGAGGAAAACCAAGCCACCAAGCCGGTGGACCGGCGCAAAGGCATTGAAAACGCGGCCTCGTTCCGCGCCAACGGCACGGGGCCGTTTCGCCTGCGCGAGCGCCAGCCCGGTGTGCGCACCGCCTTCACCCGCAATGGCAGCTATTGGGGCAAGATTCCCAGTAATGTGGACGAAGTGATCTTCACCCCCATCGGTAACGACGCCACCCGCGTGGCGGCCATGCTCTCGGGCGAGGTCGACGTGATGGAGCCGGTACCGGTGCAAGACGTTGAGCGCATCAAGGCCAACTCCAAGCTCAATGTGTTGCAAGGCCCGGAACTGCGGGTGATCTTTTTGGGCATGGACCAAGCGCGCGACGAATTGCTCTACAGCAGTGTGAAGGGCAAAAACCCGTTCAAGGACAAGCGCGTGCGCCAAGCCTTTTACCAGGCGATTGATGTCGACACCATCAAAAGCCGGGTGATGCGGGGTGCGGCCACCCCCACGGCCTTGATGCTGACCTCACAAATCAATGGCTACGCCGCCGATCTGGCCAAGCGCTTGCCCTACGACCCCGAGGCCTCCAAAAAGCTGCTGGCCGAGGCAGGCTACCCCAATGGCTTTGAAGTCAAGATGAACTGCCCGAACGACCGCTATGTCAACGATGCCGAAATCTGCCAGGCCGTGGCCGCCAACTTGGCGCGCGTGGGTGTGAAGATCAACCTCGAGGCCGAGACCAAGGGCTCTTACTTCCCCAAAATCTTGAGCCGCAACACCAGCTTTTACATGCTGGGCTGGACCGCCAGCACGGTGGACGCACACAACGTGCTCTACCCCATCTTGTCCTCGCCCGGTGAGGGGGGGCGCGGCCAGTTCAACCTGGGCGCCTACAGCAACCCCAAGGTGGACGAGCTGACGCAGCAAGTGGCCGCTGAGACCGACACCAAAAAACGCAATGCCATGATCCGCGAAGCGATGAAGATCCACCAAGACGACATTGGCCACTTGCCGCTGCACCAACAGGCGCTGAACTGGGCGGCCAAGAAAACCGTTCAGCTGGTGCAGTTGCCTGACAACAGCATGCCCTGGAAATACATCGTCGTCAAACCCTAAGCCCCGCGCCAGACCGCCATGAGCCAAGCCAACCCCAGCGCCTGGGCGCGCTGGTGGGACAGCGATTTGGTGCACAGCTTTCGCCATTCGCCCGCGGCGGTGGTAGCGGCGCTGTTGGCCACGCTGTGCGTGCTGGCAGCGGTGTTGGCCCCGTGGATCGCGCCGCACAACCCGTTTGACCTGGCCACCTTGGAGTTGGCCGATTCGCGCCTGCCCCCGGCCTGGCTGGAAACAGGCATGGCCAAATACTGGCTGGGCACCGATGACCAGGGGCGCGATATTTTGTCGGCCCTGATGTTTGGCGCGCGCATCTCTTTGCTGGTGGGTTTGAGCTCGGTGGCCTTGTCGGTGTTGCTGGGTGTGAGTCTGGGCCTGTGGGCGGGTTTTTGGGGCGGGCGTTGGGATGCGATCATCATGCGCACCTGCGATGTCATGTTGTCCTTTCCCGCCATCTTGGTGGCCTTGCTGATTGCCGGTGTGGGCCGCGCCTTGTTCCCGCAGGCCCATGAGGCCTTGGCTTTTGCGGTGTTGATCGCCTCCATCACCCTCACCGGTTGGGTGCAATACGCCCGCACCGTGCGCGGCAGCACCCTGGTGGAGCGCCACAAAGAGTAT
>RFNL01000414.1 GCA_009927195.1 Betaproteobacteria bacterium
CGTGGGCGCGCCGCCCACCTCGCCATCGCTGGGCACGCTCATCCGCGTGGGCAACGACTACTTGTTTTCGGGCGAGTGGTGGATCACCATTTTTCCGGGCCTGATGCTGGTGCTCATTTCGCTGTCGGTGAATTTATTGGGCGACTGGTTGCGCGACGCGCTCAACCCGCGCCTGCGCTAGGCCAATGCGCATGGAGTTGGACCGCGCCGCGCCCTTGCTCCAGGTCAAAGACCTGGTGGTTGAGTTCCCCACCCGCCGTGGCGTGTTGCGCGCTTTGGACGGCGTGTCCTTCAGCGTGGCCGCTGGCGAGGTGCTGGGCGTGGTGGGCGAGTCGGGTGCCGGCAAATCCCTCACCGGCGCGTCCATCATTGGGTTGCTCGAGCCACCCGGGCGCATCGCCAGTGGTGGCATTTGGTTTGACGGTCAGCGCATCGACAACTTGGACCCTGAAGGCCTGCGCCGCTTGCGCGGGCGCCACATTGGCGCGATTTTTCAAGACCCACTGACCTCGCTCAACCCCTTGTACAGCGTGGGCCAGCAATTGGTCGAGACCATCCAAGCCCATTTGCCTGTCAGCGCCCATGAGGCGCGCGAACGCGCCGTGGCCTTGTTGCAAGAAACCGGCATTGCCGCCGCCCGTGAGCGGCTCGACCACTACCCACACCAGTTCTCGGGCGGCATGCGCCAGCGTGTGGTGATCGCGTTGGCGCTGGCCGCCGAGCCGCGCCTGATCGTGGCCGACGAACCCACCACGGCGCTGGATGTGTCGGTGCAGGCGCAAATCATTGGCCTGCTCAAACGCTTGTGCCGCGAGCGGGGTGCGGCTGTGGTGCTGATCACCCATGACATGGGTGTCATCGCCGAAACCTGTGACCGCGTTGCCGTGATGTACGCCGGCCGGATGGCCGAAATCGGCCCGGTCGATGCGGTCATCCACCGCAGTGCCCACCCCTACAGCGCTGGCTTGATGGCCTCTATCCCCGACATCGACGGCGACAACGACCGCTTGCACCAGATCGACGGCAGCATGCCGCGCCTGAACGCCATTCCCACGGGTTGCGCCTACCACCCGCGTTGCGCCCACGCCCTGCCGCGTTGTGCCCGGCAACGCCCCGAGTTGCAGGCGGTGGGCCAGGGCTTGGCCGCGTGCTGGTTGATCGACGCAGCGGCCTTGGCAGCAGCGCCGGGCCTTGACCAAAGCCCGAGCGCTATCGCTGCGCTGCGAAAGCCCCATGGGGGCATGGCCTGGGTCAGGGACGAAACACAGGCCTGCGCCAGTGCGGTGCAGCCACAAGCCATTGCGCCCCTGGTGCAGGTGCGAGACCTGGCCCGCCACTTTGATGTGTCCGCTCCATGGCTCAACCGGATGCTGGAGCGCCAACCGCGCCAATGGCTGCATGCGGTGGACGGGGTGGACTTTGCCATTGCGCGTGGGCACACCATGGCCTTGGTGGGCGAGTCGGGTTGCGGCAAAAGCACGGTGGCGCGTTTGCTGGTGGGCTTGTACCAGCCCACCCGTGGCCAGGTGCAGTTTGACGGCCAGGACGCACATGCCGCCTTTGGCGGGCGCGATGCGCTGGCTTTGCGTCGCCGCATTCAAATGATTTTTCAAGACCCCTATGCCAGCCTCAACCCGCGCTGGACGGTGGGCGATGTGGTGGCCGAGCCGCTGCTAGAGCATGCCTTGGCCCCCACTCGGGCCGCCGCGCAAGAGGCGGTGGTGGGTTTGTTGCAATCGGTGGGATTGGGAGCGGCCGATTTGGGCAAATACCCGCACCAGTTCTCAGGTGGGCAGCGCCAGCGCATCTCCATCGCCCGGGCCTTGGCCACCGCGCCCGAATTTTTGGTGTGTGACGAGCCCACCTCGGCGCTCGATGTGAGCGTGCAGGCGCAGGTGCTCAACCTGATGGGCGACTTGCAGCGCGCCCGTGGCCTGACCTATTTGTTCATCTCGCACAACCTGGCGGTGGTGCGCCATGTCAGCGACCAAGTGGGGGTGATGTACCTGGGCCGCTTGGTCGAGGTGGCGCCCACGCGGCGTTTGTTTGCGCAGCCGAGCCACCCGTACACACGCATGCTGATCGATGCGATACCGCGCATGCGCGACCACGGTCGCGAGCGCACGCCGGTGCAAGGCGAGGTACCCAACCCCTTGCAGCCGCCCAGCGGTTGCAGTTTTCACCCCCGTTGCCCCTTGGCCAACGCACGCTGCCGCAGTGAGCGCCCGGTGATGCTAAACATCGGTGGCGCACAAGTGGCTTGCCACGCGGTGCAAGAAGGCCGCAGCACGTGAACCGCACGGAGCCCTGATGGAAACCAAGTGGTTGGAAGACTTTGTCAGCCTGGCCGAGACGCGCAGCTTTAGCCGCTCGGCGCAGTTGCGCCACGTCACCCAACCGGCGTTTTCGCGCCGCATCCAGTCGCTGGAAGCCTGGGCCGGTGCCGATTTGGTCGACCGCTCGGCCTACCCCACGCGCTTGACCGCCGCCGGTGAGACCTTGTATGCGCAGGCGCTGGACATGCTGCAATTTTTGAACAGCACCCGCGCCATGCTGCGTGCCCAGTCCTCAACCGGGCAAGATGTGATGGCCTTTGCCGTGCCACACACCCTGGCATTCACCTTTTTCCCGGCCTGGGTGTCGAGCCTGCGCGAGGAATTTGGGCCGATCAAAAGCCGCCTGATCGCCCTGAATGTGCACGATGCGGTGTTGCACCTGATCGAGGGAAATTGTGATTTGCTGATCTCTTACTACCACCCCTCGCAACCGATCGAACTCGATGCCGACCGCTATGAAATGGTCGAGCTCGGGCAAGAGGTGATGGGCCCTTACGCCAAGCCCAGGGCCGATGGGCAACCCATGTTCCAGTTGCCGGGCAGCGCCAGTGCCCATGTGCCTTACCTGGGTTATGCACCCGGGGCGTACCTGGGTCGCATTGTCGACCTGATCCTCAAAAGCGCGCCCGTGCCCATGCACCTGGACCGGGTGTATGAAACCGATATGGCCGAGGGCTTGAAGGCCATGGCCTTGGCCGGACATGGCCTGGCGTTTTTGCCGCACAGCGCGGTGGTCAAAGAGTTGCGCGAGCATTTGCTGGTGCGCGCCACCTCCCACCTGTGGCCGCACCCCGATCAGACCATGCTGTTGCGCGCGTATCGCGTCAAACCGGCGCGCGCCAATGCGGCCAATCCCAAAACCGCAGCCCAGGCGCTGTGGTCGTTTTTGCAATGCAAAGCCGAGACGGCCGCGCACTCCCCCGACCAGGATTGACGGGCACGGTCAGGCCTGGCGGGTCGCGTGCAATGGGACAATGCCGGCATGACCGCCAGCAACCACCCAACCCCCACTCTGAGCTTGATCCAACCCGATGACTGGCATGTGCATTTGCGCGATGGCGCGGCCTTGCAAGCCGTGGTGGGCCATACCGCGGCGCAATTTGCCCGCGCCTTGGTCATGCCCAACCTCAAACCGCCCATCACCAGCACGGCATTGGCCATGGCCTATCGCGAGCGCATCATGGCCGCCTTGCCCCACGGCGCTGCATTCCAGCCCTTGATGAGCCTGTACCTGACCGACCGCATGCCGCCCGACGAAATCGCGCGGGCCAAAGATGCCGGTGTACTGGCCTGCAAACTCTACCCGGCAGGGGCCACCACCCACAGCGATGCGGGCGTGACCGATTTGCGCAAAATTGGCGCCACCTTGGAGGCCATGCAACGCCATGGCCTGTTGTTGCTGGTGCATGGCGAGGTGACCGACCCGTCGGTGGATTTGTTCGACCGCGAGGCGGTGTTCATCGAGCGCCATTTGCTGCCCCTGCGGCGCGACTTTCCGCAATTGAAAATTGTGCTGGAACACATCACCACCCAAGAGGCGGCGCAATTTGTGGCCCAGGCCGATGGCCCGACCGCTGCCACCATCACCGCCCACCATTTGCTGTTCAACCGCAATGCCATTTTTTTGGGGGGGGTGCGACCGCACTACTACTGCTTGCCGGTGCTCAAGCGCGAAACCATCGCCAGGCCTTGGTCAAAGCGGCCACCTCGGGCAGCGCCAAATTTTTCTTGGGCACCGACAGCGCCCCCCACCCGGCCCATCTGAAAGAGCATGCCAGCGGCTGCGCCGGTTGTTACACCGCGCTCAGCGCCATGGCGTTGTACGCACAGGCCTTTGAGGAGGCTGGTGCGCTGGATCAACTCGAGGGCTTTGCCAGTTTTCATGGCCCTGACTTTTATGGCCTGCCACGCAACAGCGCGCGCATCACCTTAAAACGTGAGCCTTGGACCTTGCCCGAGTCACTGCCCTTTGGCGATGCCCAGATCAAACCGCTGTGTGGGGGCGAGACGATGGCATGGCGCATCCAGGCCTGAACCCCAGCGCTGCGGACTGGGCCATCGACTGGCAGGCGCCGTGGTTCAAGCCCTGGGCCCCACTGGGCCAGCCGGTGCACGCGGCGGTGGTCTGCGGTGCCAGTGTGGCCGCATCCCTCAACCACGCGGCGCACCGCCTGGGCCGCAGCGACCTGTGTTTTGTGCCGCAAAGCGAGTTACCCAAAGGCCAGGCCTATGAGGCCTTTATCCACGCCAAGCAGCGCATCCCCAGCCGCGACAACTTGCACGACTTTTTCAATGGCCTGTGTTGGTTGCGCTTTGGGCGCAGCAAGCGCCGCTTGAACCAGTTGCAGGCACAAGAGATTGCGCGCCAAGGGGTGGGCCAGCAACGCGGTGCTTTGCGCGATGCGCTCACCGTGTTCGATGAAAACGCGCTGTTGTTGCAATTGCCCGATGGGCTGTGGCAGGCATTGTGCCAACGCGACTGGCAAACCTTGTTTGTGCACCAACGCCATCAATGGGCGCTGGCGCAGGTGCATGTGTTTGGCCATGCTTTGATGGCGAAATTGGTGCAACCCTATGT
>RFNL01000033.1 GCA_009927195.1 Betaproteobacteria bacterium
GAGGGCGGCCTGCCCGACGATCCAGCAGCCTATGTGAAGCGGGTCAACGCTTTGTTGGTGTAACCCAGCCTCTGTAACGGGTGGGGTATCCGGTCGATCGCCCGATGCCCGTTGCAAACACCAACGCAGCGTTTTTTTGTCAATTGAGGCTTCGCTGGTCGCAAACGGCCTCCCCCACTCAGAACAAGGAAGCCCATGGCCAACCCACACCACATCGTGATCATTGGAGGGGGTGCGGGTGGCCTGGAGTTGGCCACCCGACTGGGTGACGGACTGGGTCGGCGCCAGCAGGCGCGCATCACCTTGGTGGACAAAAACCGCACCCACATTTGGAAGCCCAAACTGCACGAGATCGCTGCCGGCAGCATGGACATGGGCGACCACGAGGTGGACTACATGGCCCAAGCCCATTGGCACCATTTCACCTTTCGCCTGGGCGAGTTGCGCGACATCGACCGCACCCACAAAACCGTGGCCCTGTCACCCTACTTGGACGAGGCGGGCCAAGAGGTCACACCGGTTCAACGCATTGCCTACGACACCCTGGTGGTGTGCATTGGCAGCTTGAGCAATGACTTTGGCACGCCCGGTGTGCGCGAACATGCCATGCGGCTAGAGACCGCCGAGGACGCACGCCGCTTTCATGCGCGCATGGTCAACGCCTGCATCCGCGCCCACCACCAAGCAGCCGCGCTGCGCAGCGGGCAACTGCATGTGGCCATCATTGGTGCTGGGGCCACCGGCATCGAGTTGGCGGCCGAGTTGCACCGCACCACCCGCGAGGTGGTGGCCTATGGCTTGGACCGGGTGAACCCTGACAAAGACATCCGCGTCAAAGTCATCGAGGCCGCACCGCGGGTTTTGCCCGCCCTGCCCGAGCGTTTGTCGCAAGCCACCCAGCATTTCCTGGGCAAGCTCGGGGTCGAGGTGCACACCAACGCCAGGGTGGAAACAGTGATGGCCGATGGGGTGCGCTTGGCCGATGGCCGCACCTTGGAGGCTGAAATTGTGGTGTGGGCCGCAGGCGTGAAAGCGCCCGATTTTTTGAGCGGCATCGCCGGGCTGGAAACGAATCGGCTCAACCAATTGGTGGTGCTGCCCACTTTGCAAACCACGCGTGACAGCGACATTTTTGCCTTGGGCGACTGCGCTGCCTGCCCTTGGGCCGATAGCCAGTTGGACCGGCAGGCCAATGTGCCGCCCAGGGCACAGGCCGCGCACCAACAGGCCAGTCACATGGTGGGGCAAATCCAGCGCCGCTTGCGCGGGCAATCCCTTCAAGACTATCGTTACCGCGACTTTGGTTCGCTGGTGTCGCTGGGCAAGTTCAGCACCGTGGGCAACATGATGGGGGGCTTGATCGGCGACAGCCTGATGATCGAAGGCGTGTTTGCCAAGATGATGTACCTGTCGCTGTACAAAATGCACGAACTGGCCCTGCACGGCTGGACCAAAGTGGTGCTGGACTCACTGGCCCGCCTGATCATGCGCCGCACCGAGCCGCATGTGAAGTTGCACTGAACAAAGGCGCTGACCCCATGCTGGCCGGGCGATGGCCCCCGATCCCTGTGGACCCAGGCTGACAGGGTCAAGGCCTTCAGTGAGGGCTTTAGGCCTTGGCGTATTTGCCGGTGAGTTGAGGAGTCAGGCCTTCCAGGCCTTTTTGCGTGCGTTCCAAACGGGTCTCACGCGCCCAGGTGCGCTTGAGGTCGTCTTGCACGTTGATGGACAAGCGGCCCAGACCCTCGCACTCCAACTCGATCTTGTCACCGTCTTGGAACGACGACAAACCGCGGTGGTTGGTGCCAGTGGCGATGATGTCGCCGGGCTCCAGATCGTGGATGTGCGACACCCATTCGATGCAACGGGGGATCTTGTGCGCCATGTCATCGGTGTTGAAGTTTTGCTTCAACTGGCCG
>RFNL01000254.1 GCA_009927195.1 Betaproteobacteria bacterium
TTGACCCACAGTTTGACTTGCAGCTTTTGCGGATCGGGCACTTCGTCAGCAGTCACCAAATAGGGCCAATGGGCGCAAAGGTGGCGCGCGACTTCATTTGGTAGAACACATTGGTGGGGGGCACCACGCCACGGGCCGAGCCGTCGATGAAGTTGATGTAACCAAACACATGGTCCATGGCGTTGGCGGCCGACACGCGGCTGGTGGGCTTGCCAATCACCAGGCCCAGTTCGGCCTCGCCTTCAAACACCGAAGCGGCAAAGTCGGGCAACACCATGGTGTCGCCGGGGCCAATGATGCAACCGGGGACTTGTGGAAGCGTTGATGGGCGAGGGCTCTTTGAGGGTGCCGTCTTCCATGTAGTTGACCGCCATGCACTCGATGTTGGTGGGCTTGGGCACGGGGGGACGGATGCGCACCGAGCCCACGGGCACGCCGGTGCCAGCGGCCGCAGCGGCTTCCAGGCGGGCGCGGAAATCGCCAAAGTGGGCGATCAAACTGTTCATGCGGTCGCCAGGGCCGACGTGGGGAATATTGGCCACCACATCGGTGACATCGACCACCTGATCGCCTTTGAGCACGCCCAAGCGAAAGTCATTGAAATGCATCAGCTTCATGAAAACTCCTCAAATCCATTTATTGCCATAAACAGGCGGCCACGCCACCCACAACTGCCATCATATGCTGGGCAAGGCGCATGCAAACGCAGGCCTGTCACCCATGCACCTGGCAGCTATCCGCAAGCAAGGCCGCTTGTAAGGCCTGCGCTTTCAGCGCAGTCGTTCGCGCAAGGGGAAGTGAGGTGCCAACACAGCCTCTGCCCACAGTGCTGCGCCCAGCAAAGCCACATCCGCGCCCAACGGTCCAATCAACTGCACGCCCAGGGGCAAACACTGCGGGCCAGCGGCAGTGGGCAGGTGAACACAGGGCAAGCCCAGCAGCGTCCAATTGCGGTTGAAAACCGAGTCGCCGGTGCTGTGCAAACCAGCTGGGGCTTCCCCCGGAGCGCTCAAACTGAGCAGCACATCGCAGCCTTGCCAGACAGCAGCCAAACGGTCACGGCCCTGCTGGGCCAAGGCCAGGGCTTCAAGGTATTGGGCGTGTGGGATGGTCCAACCTTGTTCCAAGCGCAGCAAAAACTCGTCACTCAACTGATCGCGTCGGTGCGCCATCTCCCAAGCGGTGGCTCGGGCGGTCTCATAGCGCATCACCACGCCTTGGGCATCGTAGAGCAAGGAGAAGCTTTTGTCCAAAGTCACCTCGCTGACCTGCGCGCCAGCCGCTTGCAAGCGCTGCGCCGCGTCTTGCAAAGCCTGCTGGGCGCTCTCACTGGCCTGGTCCCACAAAGTGGTACGGTGCAAACCCACGCGTGGCGGACGGGCGGGTAAGACCGCTAGGGCCTGCCCCACCAGCACATTCGCCCACAAGGACACATCTTCGACATGGCGCGCCAACAGGCCGATGGTGTCGAGCGACTCGGCAGAAAACTTCAAGCCTGCGCGGTTGATGCGGTTGAAACTGGGCTTGTAGCCCACCACCCCACAAAAAGCCGCTGGCCGAATGGTCGAACCTGCAGTTTGGGTGGCAAAGGCCAGCGGTACTTGAAAGTCAGCCACGGCAGCGGCCGATCCGCTTGACGACCCACCCGGCGTGTGAGCCGTTTGATGCGGATTGGCCGTGGGCGCAGGATGGATGCTGGCAAACTCGGTGGTGTGGGTCTTGCGTCATGGGGTCTGCTTGGACACCCCCTCGGAAACCCCTTAACTTGCTTTTTCCGGGCTTTGCTGGCTGCGTTTTGTGCTGGTGAATTGAACTCCCCCTGAAAAACCGCCATCTCGGGGTATGCAGGCTTCCTTCAGTCGCTGCGAGGGGAGGAGGGCGGCGTACCCACCAGCGGGGCGGGCTCAGGCAAAATAAATCGATCCCTTCCACTGGAGCCCACATGATTCCTGACCTGAAGTTGCGCCACATGGGCATGTTTGTGCGCGACATCGAAACCATGGCCGCGTTCTACACCGAGGTGCTGGGGTTTTTCATCACCGACCGTGGCGATGTGCGCGGGCAAAAAGTGGTGTTCTTGAGCCGCGACGCGCAGTCGCACCACCAGTTGGTCATGGAAAGCGGTCGCCAACCCGGCGATGGGCCGGGCTATGGTTTGCAGCAAATCTCGTTTTGGGTGCCCGCACTCGATGGCCTTCGGGTGATGCACGACAGGGTTCGTGCGCGCAGTGATACCGGCTTGATCCAATGCGTGAACCATGGCAACTCATGGTCGCTGTATTTCCGCGACCCAGAGGCCAACCGCATCGAGGTCTATACCGACACGCCTTGGCACATTGCCCAGCCATATTTAGAGCCGCTGGATTTGTCTCTGAGCGATGCAGAGATCACCCGCCGCACCGAGCAGCACATGGCGGGCAACCCCACCCAGCAAAAGCGCGCCGATTGGGTGGCGGCTTTTGCCGAACAAATCCGCCTCAGTCAGCGCTGACGTTGTATTTTTGAACCAAGCCCACCCAGCGCTCGATTTCTTCTTGCAGAAACGCCTGTTGCTGGGCCGGTGCGATGTTGAGCAAGCGGCCACCATCGCGTTCTATCCGGGCAACGAATTCAGGTTCACGGTTGATCTGGGCCAGGGCTTCGCGCAGTTTGGCCACCACCGCAGGGGGTGTACCCGTGGGGGCAAAAATGCCAAACCAGCTCTCACCCTCAAAGCGGGTCAATCCGGTTTCGTTGACGGTAGGCACTTGGGCCAAGTGCGGGCTGCGGGCTGCCGATGAAACCACCAAACCCTTTAGCTTGCCCGACTGCACATATTGTTTGGAGGCCGACATGTTGTCAAACATCACGTCCAATCGGCCACCCATCATTTCTTGGTGCGCGGGTGCAGCGCCTTTGAAAGGCACATGCAAAGCCTCGATGCCCAAACTATTGAGCAAGACAGCGCCCCACACATGCTGCAAGGTGCCCACGCCGCCCGAGCCGTAGCTGAGCCGGCCGGGTCGCTCTTTGCCATACCTGACCAAATCGGCCAGGTTGTTGACCGGCAAGTCATTGCGCGCGAGCATGACAAACGGATAGGCCGAGATGTAGCCCAAGGGGATGAAGTCGCGCGCGGGCTCATACGACAGGTTTTTGATCAAGGCTTTGTTCATCACCATGTTGAAAATACCGCCCATCAACAAGGTGTGACCATCGGCCGGGGCTTTGGCCACAAATTCGGTACCCACCAAGGAGCCCGCGCCGGTGCGGTTTTCCACCACCGTGGGTTGGCGCAAGACCTCGGTGAGTTTTTGCGCCATGTTGCGCGCCAAGATGTCGGTGCCGCCACCTGGCGCTTGGGGCACGACCAATCGGATCGGTCGGCTGGAATAGTCTTGTGCGCCAGCGCTGGTGACCCCCAGCAAGGCAGCGGCCAATGCGCCCAATGCACTGCGTCGCCACAGCAAAAATTTATCAGCGCCCATGGTTGAACTCCTTCATCGGCATACAGGGGATGGATCGCGGCATTAAACCGGCAAAAAGCCCAGTTCGGCCCGCAACGCGGCCAAGGCAGGGCTGGCCAGGTGGGTGATCAGGGCTTGGGCCTGCTCGGTGTGGCGCGCGCGCTTGGCCAGCACGGCGGTGTACACCGTGGCCAGTTCATGGGCTTTGGGCAAATCGCCCACCAACTGCACCCCGGAGGTGGACAAAATTTCCGTCACCTGGGTGCAGCCAATGGCTTGGCTGTCTTTGCCCAAAGCCATCGCCTTCATGGCCGTCGCCCCATTGGGGTGGGGCCGCAGTCGGCTGGCCAACTCGTCAGCCACCCCGAGTTTTTGCAACACCTTCATGAAGTGAATGCCGGCCGTGGCCAATTGGGGGTCGGGGAAATAAATGGCACTGGCATGGCGCAAGGTTTGGCGCAAGGCTTCGGGCGTGGCCACCGCCACTGGCGCTTGTCCGGCCAACACCGCCACGCCGGTTTTGACCACGCCCAAATCAATTGCCGTTCCCTCGCTGGCGTGACCTTGTTGGATCAGCTGTTGCACCATGGGGTGGGTCAAGATCAGCACATCGCAAGGCGCGCCCTCGGTGAGTTTTTGTTTCATCGCGCCCACAGCCCCAAAGGTGCCACTCAGGTGCAAGCTGTGCAGCGACTCAAAGTCGTCGGCCACGGCGCGCACCAAACCTTGTGCCGCACCCCCACTCAAGATGCTCAATGTGACCATGGTGCTCAATCCATTTTGATGTGGGCGGTGCGGATGACTTGGGCCCATTTGGCCACATCGTCTTGGATGTATTTGTCAAACACAATGGGGCTCATCACCATGGGCACCGCTCCTTGCTTGCCCCACTGCTGCCGCACATCGGCTTGCGAAGCGATTTTCGACACCGCTTGATTGAGCCGATCAATCACCTCTTTGGGGGTGCCTTTGGGGGCCATCAAGCCCACCCAAATGGTGGCCTCGTAGCCCGGCACACCGGCCTCGGACAAGGTGGGCACATCGGGCAAGACCTCTGAGCGCTGGCGACCGGTGGTGGCAATGGCGCGCACTTTGCCGGCCTTGACCTGCTCGGTCATGGTGGTCACGGCATCAAACATCAGGTCGACCTGGCCACCGAGCACATCGGTGCGCGCCCCCGAACTGCCTTTGTAGGGGATGTGCACCAGATCAATCTTGGCCATGCTTTTGAACAACTCACCAGCCATGTGATAGGGCGTGCCCGGGCCCGAAGATGCGTAATTGAGCTTGCCCGGTTGGGCCTGCGCGCGCTTGATCAAATCAGCCGCGGTTTGAAAGCCCGTGCCGGGATAGGCCACCAACACCAGGTCGGAGTAGTTGATCGGTGCCACGCCCACAAAGTCGCGCAGCAAGCTGTAGGGCTTGTTGGGAATCAGGGTTTCATTGACGGTGGAGGCATTGGACATCAGCAACAAGGTGTAGCCGTCGGCCGGTGCTTTGGCCGCCACCTCGGTGCCAATGACCGAGCCTGCACCCGGCTTGTTGTCCACCACAAAGGATTGGCCCAAAGCATCTTGCAAACGCTGGGCAATGAAGCGCGCATAGTTGTCTGCGGGGCCTCCTGTGGCAAACGGCACGACGATCTTGACCGGTCGTTGCGGATAGGTTTGCGCCCCCGCGCCGGGGCAGGCGGCCAGCGCCAGCACACAGGTCAACAGTTGGCGGCGGTGTGCAGAAACAAAGTCCATGGTCGGTGTGCTCACTCTAATTTGCCCATGCGCCGAACCACCTCGCTCATGCGCTTGATGTCGGCTTGGACGTACTTTTCAAAATCGGGGCTGTCCAAAAACTGAATGGGGCTGCCCGCATTTTGAATGACCTCACGCGCCTTGGCATCTTGCGCGGCCATGCGGGCGGCCGCACGCAGGCGCTGCACCATCGACTCGGGCGTGCCACTGGGCACGAACAAACCTGACCACTGGGCGTATTCGGCGGGAAAGCCCTGCTCTTTCAAGCTGGGCACATCGGGCATGGATTCGAGCTTGCCCACACCCCAGTGGCCCAACACCCGGATCTTGCCCGCCTTGACATGCTGCAACACCGTGGCCGGTCCAGTGGACACCGCCTCGATTTGGCCGCCCAGCAAGGCCAATACCGTTGGGCCTGCACCGGTGAAAGGCACATGGGTCAGGCTGATGCCACTGGTTTGGGCCAAGATTTCCATCGGCACATGCATGGTGCCATAGTTGCCCGATGAGCCGTAGTTGATGGCCTTGGGGCGGCGGCGGGCATCGTCGACAAAATCTTTGGCGGTTTTCCAGGGCGCATCGGCGCGCACGGCCAACACCGTGGGGTCGGCGGTGTAGCGGGCAATGGGGCGCAAATCGGTGTGGGCATACATGGCGGGGCGGCCCACCAAGGCATCGGCCTCGGGTATCACGCTCAAGGATGACAAGGCCATCAACACCGTGTATCCATCGGGTTTGGCCTTGGCCACCACACCCATGCCAATGCCGCCGCCCGCGCCGGGCTTGTTCTCGATCACCACGGGCTGGCCCAGTTCGCGCGCCATGGCCTCGGCCACAGGACGGGCCACGATGTCGGCCACGCCGCCAGGCGGAAAGGGCACCACCATGGTGATGGCCTTGGCGGGAAACGCGGCTTGGGTTTGCCCCCACAAAGGACTGAACGCGAGCAGGCCAGCGCTGCAAAGCGCGGCAAAAAACAATCGATGTGTGTGCCAGTTCCGTTTCATTGGGTCTCCAGAGGGTCGATGCCACCGGGCATTGCCATTGGCAGCTCACTCTATCACCCTTGTGTATCAACTGCCGACCCTGGGGTCATGGCGCTGGGCCTCGAATTGGCCAGTCTGCCCATTTGCTAGACCGTCAAGGGGAGTTCTTGCATGGCCTCGATTTGCTCATGCAACATGTGGATTTGGCCGCGCCAATAGTCGGGGCCATCGAACCAGGGAAACTGCTGGGCAAACGATGGATCGTCGCGGCGGTGCGCCAGCCATGCGCTGTAATGAATCAAGCGCAAGGTGCGCAAGGGTTCGATCAGGGCCAACTCGCGCCGGTCAAATTCGCGCAGGCTTTCGTAGCCATCCATCAGTGGGCCCAATTGCCGGGTGCGCTCCTCGCGCTCGCCGCTTTGCAGCATCCACAGGTCTTGCACCGCGGGGCCTTGACGGGCATCGTCGAGGTCGACAAAGTGCGGCCCGCCTTGTGGCAGCTCAGTCGGTGTCCACAAAATATTGCCGGGGTGGCAGTCGCCATGCAAGCGGATGGTTTGCACGCCACCAGGCTGACCAACGGCGGCCGCATCCCAGGCTTGGCGCACCAAAGCCAGGGCTTGCTCACTGATTTGGGCCCACTGCGTCTCGACCTCAGCGGCCACCGCTGCATGATCCAATAGCCATTGGCGCGGTACTTGGCCAAAGCTGTGCAGATCCAGCGCTGGCCGGTGCACAAAGGCGCTGCGCGCGCCCACCAAATGGATGCGGGCCAAAAACCGGCCAATCCATTCCAACACCTCGGGGTCATCCAACTCGGGTTGGCGGCCCCCTCGGCGCGGGCTGACACTGAACCAAAAGCCTGGGTGATCGGTCTGTGAAACCGTCAAGTGGTGCAAACTTTGGCCATGCAACACCACAGGGGCCACCACCGGGATGTCTTGGCTGGCCAGTTCCAGCGCAAAGGCCTGTTCTTCGGCAATCAGCGCCTGGGGCCAACGCTGGGGCCGGTAAAACTTGGCCACCACCGCGTTGTTGTCTTCGAGCATGGCCAGGTAAACGCGGTTTTCATAGGAGCTCAAAGCACTCAAACGACCGTCCACGGCCAAGCCCAAGTCCGACAATGCGTCGAGCACGCGCAGGGGCGATAAAGCCTGAAAAAACGGGACCAAGGGCTCACCCCCCCCAGACAATGGCCTGCCGGGCGCGCTGGCAGCGCTCCAGCATCGCCATGAACGGATGAAACCGCTGACGCAGACCTACCGCGGGCGCCGGCAAGGGCTTTTCGCCCCTGGCGCGAGCCTCCTCGGCCGCCTGGGCCTGGGCCTGCTCGGCCTGGGCGATGGCCGTTTGCAGGGCCTGCAACGCAGCGGGCATGTCCGCCGGTTCGATGATGCCTTGGGCCGCATCGGCTTTGCCCAAAATGGCCAGCAATTGGCGGCCGTTTTCGGGCAAAAAAATCATGTCGGCCGCCGCCTTGGATTTGAATTTATAGATCATGGCGCGATTGTGCGCCGACCTGCGGCTTGGCGGCAGACCGCGCAGGCCCGAAATGGCCCAGATCAATCAAATCCAACCAGGGCTTGACAATAATTACTTTAAGCCTCAACAATTCGGACATGAATATCTTATGCATCGGTGGTGGGCCAGCGGGTTTGTACTTCGCTTTGCTCATGAAAAACCAAAACCCCAGTCACCGCATCACCGTGGTGGAACGCAACCGCCCATATGACACCTTTGGCTGGGGCGTGGTCTTCAGCGACAAAACACTGGACAACCTGCGGCAAGCCGATGCACCCACGGGCCAATTGATTGCCGATGCCTTCAACCACTGGGACGACATTGAGGTGTTTTTCAAAGACCGCAGCGTGCGCTCCACGGGCCACGGCTTTTGTGGCATTGGGCGCAAGCGATTGCTCAACATCTTGCAAGCGCGCTGCGAAGAGCTGGACGTGAAATTGCTGTTTGAGCAAGACGTGAGCGACGACCAAGCACTGGCGCTGCAATACCAGGCCGACCTGGTGATTGCCTGCGACGGCCTTAACAGCCGGGTGCGCACCCGCTACGCCCACACCTATCAGCCCGATATCGACAACCGCTTGTGCCGCTTTGTGTGGCTGGGCACGCACAAAACTTTTAATGCGTTCACCTTCGCTTTTGAGCAAACCGAGCACGGTTGGTTTCAAGCCCATGCCTACAAGTACGACGGCGAGACCTCGACCTTCATTGTGGAAACACCCGAAGCGGTATGGCGCGCCCACGGTTTGGACCAAATGGCGCAAGCCGAGGGCATCGCCTTTTGTGAAAAGTTGTTTGCCAAGTACCTGGATGGCCACCCATTGATGAGCAATGCCTCGCACCTGCGCGGCTCGGCCATTTGGATTCAATTCCCGCGTGTGATTTGCAACACCTGGGTGCATTGGGAATCCATTGGTGGTCGCCAAACCCCCATCGTGTTGATGGGCGATGCGGCACACACCGCGCACTTCTCAATTGGCAGCGGTACCAAGCTGGCCTTGGAGGACGCGATTGATTTGGCGCAAACCTTTGCCCAACACCCCCACGATGACATGGCCACGGTGCTGCACGCTTACCAAGCGCGGCGCAGCGTCGAGGTGCTGAAAATTCAAAACGCAGCGCGCAACTCCACCGAATGGTTTGAGCATGTGGACCGCTACACCCACATGGAGATCGAGCAGTTCACTTACTCGCTGCTGACCCGCTCTCAGCGCATCAGCCATGAAAATCTGCGCCTGCGCGATCCGGTCTGGCTGGAAGGCTACGAGGCCTGGTTATCAGGGCGCAAACCAGTGGCCCCCATGTTGTTGCCGCTCAAGGTGCGCGATGTCACCTTGAAAAATCGCATCGTGGTCTCGCCCATGGCCACCTACCATGCCATCGAAGGGTTGGTGGGCGACTTTCATTTGGTTCACCTGGGCGCGCGCGCCATGGGTGGCGCGGGTTTGGTCATGGTGGAGATGACCAGCCCCACCCCCGAAGGGCGCATCACCCCAGGCTGCCCTGGTTTGTGGAATGAAACGCAACA
This sequence comes from Betaproteobacteria bacterium, assembly GCA_009927195.1. Lineage (GTDB taxonomy): Bacteria > Pseudomonadota > Gammaproteobacteria > Burkholderiales > Burkholderiaceae_C > Limnohabitans. Next base: position 9,227 of record RFNL01000254.1, read on the forward strand.
GGCCGCATTCGCCAAAGTGGTGAATTTTGCGCACCAACAAAACGCCCACATCGGCCTGCAACTGGGCCACAGCGG
>RFNL01000126.1 GCA_009927195.1 Betaproteobacteria bacterium
GCCTTCACAGAAGCGGCCCAGCGGTCCGATGCCATCATCACCAGTGGCGGGGTGAGTGTGGGCGAGGCCGACCACACCAAGGCCTTGATGCGCGAGCTCGGTGAGGTGGACTTTTGGCGCATCGCCATGCGACCGGGCCGACCCATGGCCGTGGGCCGCATGGGGCAGACGGTGATGTTTGGGCTGCCGGGCAATCCGGTGGCGGTGATGGTGACATTTTTGGCCTTTGTCCGCCCCGCCCTTTGGCGCATGATGGGCTGCACCGACGCACCGCCCTTGCTGGTGCGGGCCCACAGCCAGCAAGCCATGCGCAAAAAAGCCGGTCGCACCGAGTACCAGCGCGGCATCGTCAGCCGATCAGCCCAAGGGGGCTTGCAAGTGCGCACCACCGGCAACCAAGGCTCGGGGGTGCTCAGCTCCATGGTGCAGGCCAATGCCTTGATCGTGTTGCACCACGAACAAGGCCATGTGGCCCAGGGCGACCCCGTCGATGTGATGCTGTTAGACGGTGGGGTCTGACTCAAACCGGTTTGTGGCCGGGATCGTGGATCACCGTGGTGATGGCACCCGGCGTGGACTTGCGGGCGAACAAGGTGTACATGGTGGGCACCACAAAAATGGTGAGCAATGTGCCCAGCGACATGCCGCCCACAATCACCCAACCGATTTGTCGCCGGCTCTCAGCCCCCGCTCCAGTGGCCATGGCCAGCGGAATCGCGCCCAACACCATCGCGCCGGTGGTCATCAAAATCGGCCGCAAGCGCATGGTGGCCGCCTCTTTCACCGCTTGCAGGGTGCTCATGCCCTTGCCGCGCATTTGATTGGAAAACTCCACAATCAAAATGCCGTGCTTGGTGATCAGGCCCACCAGGGTGATCAAACCAATTTGGCTGAACACATTGAGCGATCCACCCGACCATTTGAGGGCCAGCAAAGCGCCCACCATGGACAATGGCACGGAGAGCAAAATCACAAACGGGTCAATAAAGCTTTCGAATTGAGCGGCCAGCACCAAAAAGATGAACAACAAGGCCAGCACAAACACCAACGCCAACGAACCTGAGGACTCGACAAACTCGCGCGAGGTGCCATTCAAATCGGTGGAGTAGCCCGGCTTGAGCACCTTTTTGGACACGTCCTTCATGAACACCAAGGCCTCGCCCAAGGAGTAGTTGGGGGCCAAGTTGGCGGTGATGGAAGCACTGCGGCGCTGGCTGAAGTGGTTCAACTCGCGCGGCACCACCACTTCATTGATCTTGACCAGGGCCGACAAGGGAATCATGGCATCGTTGCGCCCGCGCACAAAAATCTTTTCAATGTCGTTGGGTGTGTCACGCCCGGTGGCTGTGGTTTGCACCACCACGTCGTACTGCTCACCCTCGCGTTTGTAGCGGGTGACCTGACGACCGCCCATCATGGTCTCGACCGCACGGGCGATGGCATCGACGGGCACGCCCATGTCGGCGGCACGCTCGCGGTCCACCGACATATTGATTTCAGGCTTGTTCAAGCGCAAGTCGGTGTCCACGCTGACGATCCCTGGGTTTTTGGCCATTTCGTCTTGGAACTGGCGCACCACTTGGAACAGGTTTTGATAACTGTCCGAGGTCAAGATCACGAAATTGAGCGGCCGCTCCCGAAAGCCCTGACCCAAAGAGGGTGGCGTGATGGGAAAAGCGGTGACCCCCGGCATGCTGGCCACAGAAGGGGTGATATCTCGCGCCACATCCATGGTGGTGCGGGTGCGCTCTTCCCAGGGCAGGGCGCGGTAAAACACATTGCCTTGGGCCACGGTGGGATTGCCCACCACGGTAAAGATGCGGTCAAAGTCGGCTTGATAGCGGGAACCGATCTTCTCCAAGGCTTCCGCATATTTCAATGTATAACTCAATGTGGCTCCATCGGGTCCATTGATGACCGTCAGTATCACGCCCCGGTCCTCCATCGGCGAGAGTTCGCTCTTGGTTTGCAAAAACAATCCCACCGTGCCCACCGCGGCAGACAGCATCACGGCCACCACAAACCAACGCCGGGACAAGCGCAAGGGGCCGATGCGCATATCGCCCAAGGTCCAACCGAGCAAGCGGCCATAACCACTTTCCAGGCCGCGCAAAAGCGCTTCCATCTTGCTGTCAAACCAATTGTGCTTTTCAGTGTGCTTGAGCAATTTGGAACACATCATGGGTGACAAAGTCAGGGCCACGAAACCAGAGACGATCACCGACCCGGCCAAGGCCAAGGCAAACTCGGCAAACAAACGGCCAGTGCGACCCGGTGTGAAGGCCAACGGGGCAAACACAGCGGCCAAGGTCATGGTCATGGAGACCACCGCAAAAGCGATCTCTTTGGAGCCCACGATGGCACCTTGAAACGGGGTCATGCCCTCCTCAATGTGGCGGTAAATGTTTTCCAGCACCACGATGGAGTCGTCCACCACCAGGCCAATGGCCAGCACCAAGGCCAGCATCGTCAGCGAATTGATGGAGAACCCAAACAAGGCCATCATGGAAAAGGTGCCGATCAAAGCCACCGGAATGGTCACCAGGGGGATGATGGAAGCGCGAAAGGTGCGCAGGAAAAAGAAAATCACCAGAGCCACCAAAACCACCGCTTCAAAAATGGTTTGGTACACCGCTTTGATGGACCGATCGATGAACACCGAGTTGTCGTTGGCCACATCGATCTCGATGCCCGGGGGCAGGTTTTCCTTGATTTTGGGGATCATGGCGCGCACGGCAGCGCTCAGTTCCAGGGGGTTGGCCGTGGCATTGCGGATCACCCCCAGGGTGATGGCATCGCGCCCGTTCAAGCGGGTGGCGGTGCGCTCTGACAGCGGGCCTTGGGCCACCCGGGCCACATCCTTGATGCGAACCGGCATGCCATTGACCAGCTTGATGGTGATTTCACCAAATTCGTTTGGCTTTTGCAGATCGGTCGCTGCAGTCACATTGAATTCGCGCAAATTGCTCTCAATGCGGCCAGCGGGCACTTCCAAATTGGAACGGCGCAACGCGTCTTCCACGTCCTGGGTGGTGAGCTTGAAAGCCGCCAGCCGATCGGGATCGAGCCAAATGCGCATGGAATATTTGCGCTCGCCGTAGACCCGCACGTCAGACGCCCCCGGGGCGGTTTGCATCATCGGCTTGGCCACACGGTTGGCCAGCTCGCTCAGTTGCAAGGGGTCCAAGGTATCGGAACTGAAAGCCAGCCAAATCACCGGGAAGGCATCGGCCTCGACCTTGGCGATCACCGGCTCGTCAATGCCTTGGGGCAGGCGCTGGCGCACGCGCGACACCTTGTCGCGCACATCGGCGGCGGCCGAGTCGGGGTCGCGTGAAAGCACAAACTTCACGGTGATTTGGCTTTGCTCTTGCCGGCTGATGGAGGTGATGATGTCCACCCCCTCGATGCCGGACAATGAATCCTCCAGCACCTTGGTGACCTGTGACTCCACCACTGTGCTGGATGCGCCCACGTATTTGGTCTCGACCGTGACCACCGGGTTGTCAA
>RFNL01000385.1 GCA_009927195.1 Betaproteobacteria bacterium
AAATATTTTTCTTTCGCTCAACACAAGCCGGGACGTTGTTTTTTTTCACTAATTGAAATGCCAAGCAATAAGCATAAATATTTATAATTTGTATCGTATCTGTTTTGAATGATGCGAATTTAATATTTTAATGACACCTAAGCGTGTGTTGGCGTGCCATTCAAAACAAATTTCATCGGTTACCTTTCCAAAGGCAGATTCATTAGAATCGAACATTCATCACAGGGGCATGTACGTGCAATGGTTTGTCGTTCACACCAAGCCGCGTCAAGAGCAGCGGGCCTTGGAAAATTTGCAACGCCAGGGCTTTGAGGCGTGGTTGCCCATGCTGACGGTGGAAAAACTGCGCCGAGGTCGGATTGACAAAGTGGTTGAACCCATGTTCAGCCGCTATTTGTTCATACAACTCGACAAAATCACCAGCAACTGGTCGCCCATTCGATCGACCTTGGGTGTGAGCAAATTGGTCACCTTTGGCAATCAACCTGCGGCTGTACCGCCAGAGATTGTGGATGCACTGCGCACTGCCCCCACACCACATCTGCCTGGCTATTTTTCTGCTGGGGATGCCGTGCGTTTCGTCGATGGCCCATTGTTGGGATTGGAGGGCTTGTTTGAAGCGCCCGACGGTGAAGCCCGGGCCATGATTTTCATCAATCTGTTGAGCCGTCCCCAGGTGGTCAGCGTTGACCTCAAGCAACTTGCGCCCGCCCGCCGCTGAACGGGTTCCAGCTGTGCCGCGCCACATTGCCATCATCATGGATGGCAATGGGCGCTGGGCCAAAAACCGCCACCTGCCGCGCACTTTGGGCCATGTCAAAGGGGCCAAAGTGGTGCGTCCCTTGGTCCAGGCCTGTACCGAACGGGGCATTTCCCACCTGACTTTGTTTGCCTTCAGCACCGAGAATTGGCGCCGCCCAGCCGAGGAGGTGAGCACCCTGATGGGTTTGTTTGTCCAGTACTTGGAGAAAGAAGTCAGCGACATGCAAAAACAAGGCGTGCGCTTTCAACTGATCGGCGAGCGCAGTGCTTTTGCGCAGAATTTGCAAGATTTGATCGCTCACGCCGAGCACAGCACCGCCCACAATTCAGGCATTCACCTCACTGTGGCGGCCAATTACGGTGGGCAATGGGATATTTTGAACGCCACCCGAGAGTGGCAACGCGCCCATCCATTGAAGGGCCTGGACCAACTCGATGCCCACAGCCTGTCCCCCTACCTGAGCATGGCCGGTGCGCCCGACCCCGATTTGCTCATCCGCACCGGCGGCGAATCGCGCATCAGCAATTTTTTGCTGTGGCAATGCGCCTACACCGAACTGTATTTCACCGACACCTTGTGGCCCGACTTCAATGCCAACTTGCTCGACGAGGCGTTGGACTGGTACCAAGGCCGCGTGCGTCGATTTGGACGCACCGATGAGCAAGTTTTGGGCGAGCCAATCAACACACCCATTGCTGCTTTGGTTCCCAGAACCTGAGCGGCAGTGGCCTTGAGCGCCCCATCTTTAAAATGCCCACATGAAAATCCAAGCCTTGTATTACCCATTCCGCGCCTTTGCTTTGACTTTTTTGCTGTCAACCCTGTATTGGAGCGTCTGCGCCCAATCGGGCCTGGCCAACAATTCAGCGAGTGGCGGCTTGGGCTCAGGCAGCACCCTGGGCACCCCCGGCGTTGCCGGTGGGGGCGCAGGTGCCGGCATGGGCAACCTGCCCGCAGCGCCGTGGCTGGGTAACGGACAGTCGCAACCCTCCGGGCTGATCCGGCCCATCACCCCTGAGCTTGGAGCGGGCAATCCCTACATCCTTCGCACGCCCTTGCCTGCGTTGCAAAAAACCGAATTCCAAGCCTTTGTCGAAGATGCCAGCGGCCAACGCCTGCCTCTGTTTGGCTACAACTTGTTTGAGGGCGGTGCCTACACCCCCGTGCAAAATGTCCCGGTCCCCGGCGACTATGTGTTGGGTGTGGGCGACGAAGTGCAGTTGCGGGTGTGGGGCAGCATCGATGCCGATTTGCGCTTGGTCATCGATCGCAATGGCCAGGTCAGCATTCCCAAAGCGGGCACCTTCACCTTGAGTGGCATCAAAGCGTCTGAGCTGAGCAATGTGTTGCGCTCGCAAATGAGCCGCTACTTCAACAACTTTCAGTTGACCGCCTCGTTGGGCCAATTGCGCAGCCTGCCGATTTTTGTGGTGGGGCAGGCGCGCAAGCCCGGTGCCTACACCTTGTCGAGCTTGTCCACCTTGATCAGCGCCTTGTTTGAAAGCGGCGGCCCTGCCGCCACCGGCAGTTTGCGCAACATCCAGTTGATTCGCGACAACAAAACCATTGTCCGTTTGGACTTGTACAAGTTCATCACCGAGGGCAACACCAGCGCCGACCAACGCTTGCTGCCCGGCGACGTGATCCTCATCCCTCCGGCCGGCCCCCGTGTCGCTTTATTGGGCCCGCTGGACAACCCGGCGATCTACGAACTGGCCCCGGGCGGCGAGGCCCTGGGCCGTTTGCTGGCCTATGCCGGCGGCACCAGCGCCATGACCAACACCAACAAGTTGGTGCTCGAGCGGCTGCAAACCGGCACGGGCAACCAAGCCCCTCGCACCGTGGAAGAGCACAGCATGGATGCCAACGGATTGCAAACCGCTTTGCGCGATGGCGATGTGGTCACCTTGCTCAAACTTCGCAGTGAATTTGACAATGCCGTCACCTTGCGCGGATCGGTGGCGCAACCCTTGCGCCACGCCTTCAAGCCGGGCATGCGGGTCAGCGACCTGATCCCCGATCGCCAAGCTTTGGTCGACCCAATTTACTACCGCCGCAAAAATGCCTTGGTGCAATTCGAGCGAACGCGCCCTGTGGGGCGCGAACAAGATTTCTACAACCAGAGTGGCTACACCGGTCGCCCCCAAGATCCCAGAAACCCAGAGGGGCTGCGTGCCACCGACCCCCGCAGCATGGGTGATGATCGCGGCAATGATGCCGCGAACGGCGACAACCGCCTTTCTCGCTCAGACCTGCGTTTGGGCGCAGCAGCGCAAAACGAATTTCGCTCCAGCGCCGACCGAGCACGCGGCATCGACAACCGCATGAGCGAAGAGCCGAGCGTACCGCTCACCCAGGTGAAAAACCTGTTCAACGAAATCAATTGGGATTACGCCGTCATCGAGCGCTTGGAGCCCCAGGCCCTCAAACCCACCGTGATTGCCTTTAACCTTCAAAAGGCCGTGGTCGAGCGCGACCCGGTGGCCAATGTTGAGCTCAAAGCCGGCGATGTGGTGACCGTGTTCAATGTCAAAGATATTCCTGTTC
>RFNL01000182.1 GCA_009927195.1 Betaproteobacteria bacterium
GCCTGGGATTGCAAAAAGTCGCGGCGATTGAGATTCAATGTGTCCATTTCGTCCCCTTAGGCTTTGGCCGTGGCCATGTTGTCACGGGCTTTTTTAACGGCTCGCAAGATGGCGATTTGGGTGCCACAGCGGCACTGCACATTGGCAAAGCCTTGTTGAATTTGGGCATCGGTGGCCTTGGGGTTTTTCTCCAGCAAGGCGACGGCATGCATGACCCAGCCATTGGCGCAATAACCGCATTGGGCGGCCTGCTCTTCCACAAACGCGGTTTGCACCGGGTGCAGTTGTCCGTTTTTCTCCAAACCATCCAGGGTGCGGATGGCTTTTTGGCCCACCGATGCAGTGGGCAACATGCACGAGCGCATGGGTTGGCCATTGACCAGCACGGTGCACGTGCCGCACTGGGCTAGGCCGCAACCAAAACGCGGACCTTTGAGCTTGAGCGCATCGGTCAGTGCATACAACAAGGGCTCGTCTTTTTCGGCCTCAACAGCGCGCACGGCGCCATCCACGTTGAGCTTGTAAGTGGGCATGGTTTCTCCTTTGATACCGCCAGTGATGTTGTCCCCTTTGATCGGGTTTCTCATTGGGATAAACCCAAATACCCGGCCGGGGAGCGCGTGGAATGGTCACCCACGCGACAAAATCAGAGCATCTCGGAGATTTCGATCAGGTTCAGGTCGGGGTCGCGCACATACACCGAGCGGATCGGGCCCGTGGCACCGGTGCGCTTGACCGGGCCTTCCAGGATGGGCCAGTTTTGCGCGTGCAAATGGGCCATCACCTGGTCCAAAGGCCGGTCGGCGATGAAGCACAGGTCCAGGGCACCCGGCACCGGCAGGTGGGCTTTGGGCTCGAACTCATGCCCTTGCACGTGCAGATTGATTTTTTGGGCCCCAAACACAAAGGCCTTGCGCGCCACCGGTGGCGTGCCGCCCATGAAAGACGCCAGGCGCATGCCCATGATGCGGGTGTAGAAGTCCACACAAGCCGCCTCGTGGTGGGTGGTCAAGACCAGGTGGTCGAGATGATCGATCATGAACTGCGCTCCAGGGGGGCCAATGCAACGATTTTGCACGGGTAAACGGGCCCGAACCCCGGGTGAATGCGGTTGACGCTATCCCATCGCGTGGCTAGCATGGATTGCGAGCCCTCCATTGGCGGCCCCAACCCTGTAGCGAGACCACCCCATGAAGCCTGTTTTCCGTTTCACCCTCAGCCTGGCTTTGGCCGCACTGGGCTTTTGCAACCTGGTTTGGGCTCAAGCCAATTACCCCGATCGCACCATCAGCCTGGTGGTGCCGTTTGCCGCTGGTGGTCCCACCGATGTGGTGGCCCGCATGCTGGCCATCCCCATGGGCAAGTCGCTGGGGCAAACCGTGGTGGTGGAAAACACCCTGGGCGCGGGCGGTACCTTGGCCTCCCAGCGGGTGGCCCGCTCGGCCCCCAATGGCTACACGGTGTTGATCCACCACACCGGCATGGCCACCGCTCCGGCTTTGTACAAACGGCTGGGCTTTGATCCCCTCAAGGACTTTGATTACATCGGCCAAGTGGTCGATGTGCCCATGACCTTGCTGGGCCGCAAAGACTTTCCGGCCAATAATTTCCAAGAGCTGCTCACCTATATCCGGGCCAACAAAGACAAGATCTCGCTGGCCAATGCCGGTTTGGGGGCGGTGTCGCATTTATGCGGGCTGATGTTCATGAGCCAAGTGGGGGTGGACCTGACCACCGTGCCCTACAAGGGCACAGGCCCGGCCATGAACGACTTGCTCGGCGGACAGGTCGATTTGTTGTGCGACCAGACCACCCAAACCGTGCCCATCATCAAAGAAAACCGCGTCAAAGCCTATGGTGTGACCACCCTCAATCGCTTGCCCAGCCTGGGTCAACTGCCCACCTTGGACGAGCAAGGTCTCAAAGGCTTTGAGGTCAAGGTCTGGCACGGCATGTATGTGGCCAAGGGCACGCCTGCGCCCATCATCGACAAAATCAACACTGCCTTGCGCTTTGCATTGCAAGACAGCCAGGTGCGCCAACGCCTGGCCGATCTGAGCTCTGACGTGCCCGGGGCCGACAAACTCACCCCCAAGGGCTTGCAAACCCACTTGGAAGCCGAAATCAAAAAGTGGACCCCCGTGATCCAAAAAGCCGGTATTTACGCCGATTGATGTTTGTCCTTCCACCCCACCCGGATCCACCATGACACGCCGATTTGTAGACCTTTCGATTTACCTGGAGAACGATGTGTTGAGCGACCCGCCGGGCTACGCCCCGCAGATCAAATACCTCAACCACGAACACACCTACGAGCAAATCAAACCGTTCTTTCCGGGCCTGGAAAAGAAAGACCTGCCCGATGGCGAGGGCTGGGCGATCGAGATGATCCAACTCACCACCCACAACGGCACGCACCTGGACGCGCCCTACCACTTTCACTCCACCATGGACAAAGCCCTGGGCGACAAACGCGCGGCCACCACCATCGACGACGTGCCGCTGGAATGGTGCTTTCAGCCCGGCGTGAAATTGGACTTTCGCCACTTTGCCGATGGCTACGTGGTTACGGCCGAGGATGTGCAAGCCGAGTTGGCCCGCATTGGCCACCAGCTCTCACCGCTGGAGATCGTCATCATCAACACCAGCGCAGGGCAGCGCTATGGCCACCACGACTACGTCAGCAGCGGCTGCGGCATGGGCTATGAAGCCACCATGTATTTGCTCGAACGCGGTGTGCGTTTGACCGGCACCGATGCCTGGAGCTGGGACGCGCCGTTTGTGCACACCGCCAAAAAATACGCCGAGAGTCAAGATGCCAGCCTGATCTGGGAGGGCCACAAAGCTGGGCGCGATATTGGCTATTGCCACCTTGAAAAACTGCACAACCTGGAGGTGCTGCCCCCTTGGGGCTTTTACATCAGTTGCTTTCCCCACAAAATCCGCGGCGCATCGGCTGGATGGACGCGGGCGGTGGCGATATTTGACGATGCATTGATGAAGTCCTGAGCGCATTCTTCGCCCTTGAAAGATTTTCCTTGGCCGAAGTGCGGGTGTGCATGCTCAAAACCTTGGCAAGCTTTCGCAATCTGCGGGCGATTGCCGCATTGCCCGGTGTGGACAGGATCCATGTGGGCCATGGGACTTGTGGGTCAAGCAAGACAAGCCCGGGTCGTTTGACGCCCCAAGTTCACTGATCCAGCCAGTGGCAAATGGGCTTCCATTGAAACAGGTCTTTTTCCACCTTGGAGGGAGCGATGTCAAACATGGACAGGCCATGGGCGGCCAAGTGGACATAGTACTGGGTGTCGCGCAGGTAGCTGATCACGGGAATGTCCAAGGTGGCGGTGAACTCGCGCAATTTGCCCGCCGAGATGGTGCGTGGATCGACCCGCATGCCCACGATGCCCAATTCGGATTGTTGCTGCTGGGTCAACACACGCAGCTTTTTCAAAAACTCGTGGGTGGCGAACATGTCAAACACGCTGGATTGCAGGGGGACCAACACCTTGTCGGCCTTGGAGATGAGGTTTTTCAAGCGCCACCCGTCGACCCCGCCAGCGGTGTCGACCACCACATGGGTGGTGCCCTTGGGTGGCTTGGCATTGATCACCAGGTCGGCTTGCAAGTCCCAGGTTCGGATTTTGGGCAGGGTGTCGGGGCGCAGGGTCAGCCAGTGGCGCGAAGACTGCTGGGCGTCGGTGTCGCCCAGCATGACCTGCTGGTTCCTTGACGCAAAATAACCCGCAATGTTGGTCGACAAGGTGGACTTTCCAACACCACCCTTGGGATTCACAACCACCACAATTGTCATTTTTAAAATCGCTCAACAAAACATGCAAGCTCCATTTTACGGGTTGACATCTGGCCAGCTACAAAGCTTTACACCTGTTGTGCCCCTGCCCACCCAGGGCCAGCGCGCGATAAAGGCATGTCGCCGCTGGGCTTGGGCCGGCTTAGCGGCCCTGGCGCTGGCGCTGGGCCATTCGGCGCAGGCCCAAGGCAGCGGCACATTTCCCAACCGGCCCATCAAATGGATCGTGCCGTTTGCCGCCGGGGGTTCGGGCGACACCATTGCCCGTTTGCTGTCGGAGCGCTTGGGTGCGGCCTTGGGCCAACCGGTGCTGATCGATAACCGGGGCGGCAACGGCTCGGTGCTGGGC
>RFNL01000396.1 GCA_009927195.1 Betaproteobacteria bacterium
TCTATTCAAAATATGTCACAAGAGACAGCCAATCACCCAATTTTGAAACGTTAATAATTAAAAGATGATGGGGTGAAGCAAAACTGAGGAATCCGATCGGAAGGAGAAGGTGTCATGGATACTTTATTTTCGTACCGTGTTGACGGAAAAGCCAGGCAATGGGGTGGCAACAATTCGCCTCAAAATGAAAGACAGAATCGTCGCCAGCAAAAACTGCAGGCATTGCTGCAAAGTTTGAAGGCGGGAGATTTGGATGGCTCACGTTTGGCTTTTACGGCACTTATCAATTTTGACCCATCAGTGTCGGGCGACATAAACATCACAAAAATCGGCACAGCCTTGCAAAGCAGCAACCTTTATTCGGCTCAGCATTTTGGTTTGGAGTTACAAAGTCGAGGTCTGCAGGTCCACCCACAAGCCAACACACAAGATGGAATGTCATTGAGCAAGCGTAAAAATTCATTCAATCACAATCCCGCTAATGCCAGGATTGATTTTTCTGCTTGATGATTGTCATCGTCCATGAAAGATGCGACGACGCTTTGAATCCATTGATGCCCGGAATGGGCAAAGCAAATTCTGTCAGTGCACCAATAAGGTGCAGTGCGAGCTTGGAATGCTTGTCATGAAAATTGCTGCGTCAATTCATGAATTCCAAAATGATGATTTCGTGCACCAAAATTAGTCAAGGCCCATTTGAAGTATTTGTATCGCTGAGAAATGGATCAATCCTCACCCCAACTGAAATCAAATCCAATGTGCAGCAGTTGCAGCTATATTTTGCCGTCTGTGACTTCCTCAACCGGGTTGCGATGTGGCATCAGATATTTCAACAGCACGTTGTTCATTCGAAAGTTACAGTTGATGCACCACTATCCTGAGGTCAAGGCTTCGAATGCGTGTGAGTCTTGGAAGATTCAAGCAACTGACTCATTTTGATTTGAGGGGTATGCATCACATGTGGGCACTCCAAATTGAAAGTGCCATGGTAATTTCATGACTCAACAGCCATGATTCCAGTTCTCACGCAACCCATTCCAGATTATGGAAATTAAAACCACATTCAACCGTTGGCTTGATGATCGCGAAGTAGGGTGAAACATCAAAGTCTCTTGGCGTGAGAAATGAGTAGTGTTTGGGTTGAAAGGCAATTGGCTGAGACGAATGATTATTGCTGGAAAACAGTGAACTGCTGCTTTGTTCCAAGGGAAGTATTGGATAACGGATGCTTTGAAAGGCTTCGGCAATCAAAGTAGAGCAAATAGCGCGCGAAGGATCACCGCTGCCCAAAGACAGAAGTTGTCTGCGAAATTTGGTAGGTACGGGTGGCGTGGGCAATAAATATCTTGCAAGATCAAAAACGTTACGCAGATCGTATCGGTAACCAATTTTAGAAATTGCAGACCGAGTGACGGCAATTCTTTCGTCTTGACTGAGACCTATTGGTCGGCATATTCTGGTGTGCAAATGGGCAAACTTTCCAAGATCAACGCTTCGCACGCCATGCACGGTGTCAGCGTCGACAAGACAATGCCCTTCAGGCGCAGTTGAACTGAAATTGAGTCCAACATAAAGTGCGGCATGAGACCATGTGGATTGGGTCAGGTATTTGATGGCTGTGCTGAGTCTTGTATTTCCCTCAACCAAAAGCACATCGCCAGGACGCAAGCTGGCTTGAAGATGCAAGGGGTTGGATGGCGGAGCCGTGCATTTGATCTCCATTTCTTTGCTGAGGTAATTGGCCAACCATTTACCTGCAGCTTGCGCAGCACTATTCATCTATCAACTCCCGAGAGCTGTAAAGCCAGAAAAATACACGCCAGAGCCAATGCCCCAAGGATTCAATCCCCAGCGAAAATAATAGCCCATGAAAACTGAATATGCTTTCAGCAATCTACCAACCAAAGCTTTTGCTGCAAAATGGACCGCGCAAATTTGACCTTCGAGGCGAGTAAATTGAGCCACACAGGGTGGGCTCAAAGTTCCGGAGTCTTTAACTGGTTTGGTCCATTCCAGTAAAGCTTTAACCCCGGATGAAATTAGGCAGCCATAGCACCAGGCTTGGGAAGATCACCAACAGCGCCAGCAGAAACAAGTCGGCGGTTATGAAGGGCACCACGCCTTTATAGATGGTACGGATGGGGATCTGGGGTGCCAAGCCATGCAGCACAAACACAATAATGCCAATGGGCGGAATGATCATGCCCAACTCCACCACAACCACATTCACTATGCCCCACCAGACTGGGTCGAAGCCCAACTTTTCAATCACTGGCAGGACAAAAGGCAGGGTGATGAGCATGGCGGCGATTTCATCGAAGATGGCCCCCAAGGCCAAATAAGCCACGATCAAACACGCCACGATGCCCAACGGGCCCAGTGGAAGAGCACCAATGCCGGCCACCAAGGCTTCTGGCACCCGCGCCAAGGTGACAAAGTATGAAAACACCGAGGCGCCAATGATGATGATGTAGATCATCGCCGTCGCGCTGGCGGTCTCGCGCAAACCCATCCATGCGTTTTGCCAATCCAATCTACCGCGCAACAAGGCAAACACCAAGGCCAGCACCGCGGCCACAGAGGCCGCCTCGTTCACCGTGAAAACCCCGCTGTACAAGCCCAAAAAGACCGCCAGCATCAGCACCAACACGGGTGCTGCGTCCCGCAAGGCCAGCCACTTTTCAGTCATCGGCACCGGGTCGCTCAAGGGTGCCAACTCGGGCTTCCATCTCACCACCCATGTGATTGCCAACAGGTTCATCAGCAAAGCCAACAACGCAGGCACGATGGCGGCATAGAACAAGTCAAAAATAAACGTCTTGGTCACCACGCAGTACAAAATCATCACGATCGAGGGCGGGATCAATGCCTTGAGTGTGCCCCCTGCAGCAATTGTGCCGGTGGAAAACGCCGGCGAATAACCCCGGCGCAGCATCTCGGGCAAGGCTGCTTTCGCAAAGGTCGCAGCGGTGGCGGTGGAGGATCCGCAGACCGCACCAAAGGCCGCACACCCCCCCATGGTGGCATAAGCCAAACCACCGCGTCGATGACCAAACCAAGCTGCCGCCGCACGATAAATATCGCGTGAAAAACCCGCTGCGGAGGCAAACGTACCCATCATTAAAAACAAGGGCACGGTGGCCAAATCTACGCTGGCCAGCAGGCCAGAGGTTTCACTGGCCAACAAGGTCAGCGCTGGTGACCAGCCTGATTGCATGGCATAACCCACCAGGCCCACCCCCAGCATGGCAAAACCAATGGGCACTTGCCACAAAATCAGAGCGCACAGCGCCAAAAAGCCCACGCCGCCAATGGCCAGTGCGCTCATGCTGTGCTCCGCTCTCGGTGTTCAAAGCGGCCCCAGCAGCGGCCCAACTCCAACACCACCACAATGATTTGCACCAGTACAGCGCACATCAAAATTGAGCTGACCCCATACCAAAAGGGCGCGGTGGGGATTTTCAAAATCCAAGTGGTTTCACCGGCCTTGGCCATCTTGCTGGCAAACACCATAAACTGCCAGGCCATGGCCCCCATGATCAGCGCCACCACGATGGCCGCGACCGCGTCCAAAGCCCGGCTGGTGCGCGGCCAACGGGCCTCAGGCAAGGCGCGGATGACGATGTTGCTGCGCTCCATCAAACCGACCGGCAGGCAACAACTCACGGCCAGTGCTATCGCCACGGCCGCCACATCGCGCACCCCTTCTATGGGTTGGTTGAGCAGCCAACGGGCCAAACCATCAATCAGTGTGAGCAAAGCCAAAAACAGCAAAGCCATCAAACCCAGGGCCGACAAGGCCCGGTGGCACCCAGGCCCAGTGACTCCAGGCGGCGCATCAACCCTGGCTGCTGCGCGCTTTCAGCGACCGGTACGGACATTGGCGATTTCGGCTTCAACCAGGCTCAGTAACTCTTTGTTGCGTGGGCTTTTGGCGGTCCATCCATCAATGACGGATTTGAAAGCGGGTTTCATGGCATCCAAATCGGCCTGTGAGGGGAATACCACCCGGCGCTTGGGGTCGGCTTGCAGTTGTTTGACCACCGAATCGTTGTATGCGCCAATGCCATCGTTGAAGCGTTGTGCGGTCCACATGCCGCTGTGCATGCGGATTGCATCTTGACCCGCCTTGGGCAGGCTGTCGAACTTCTTCTTGTTCATCAACATGGCCAAGGGCACCACGCCCAGACGGGTAAAGTAGTGCGAGTTGGTTACCCGAGAAATACCAAAGTCCACCAAGGGCGCGGGATGCGAGGTGGTGCCATCGATGGTGCTGCGCCCGATCGCCTCGGGTACTTCGGTGACAGGCATGCCAATTGGCACCGCCCCCAATGCCTTGACCGTCTCGCTCTCAATCGCGCCAGAGGCTCGAATTTTCTTGCCCTTGATGTCGGCAATGCTGTTGATCGGCGAGCGCGCATGCAAGCTATAGGGCGCAGTGCCGAACAAGCCAATCGGGAAAAATTCCTCATATCCCTTGACCTTTCCGCTGTTGACCAAGCGGGTAAAGACCAGGGTGGCTTCTTTCAAGTCATTGAACAGGCCGGGCAATTCAAAAACCTCGTTTTCTTGAAACCGCCCTGGTGTGTAGGAGGCAATCACCCAGGCGATGTCGGCCACGCCGTCAAGCACCATTTGTGCTTGTTGCACGGGGCTTCGCCCAAGAGCGCCGTTGGGATAGAGCTCAATTTCTATCGTGCCTCCTGAGTCTTTGTTCACCGCCTCGGCAAAAGGTTTGAATACGCTCAGGTAGGTGGCCTCTTTGTCTGGCGAAAAGATGGAGAACTTGAGCTTCATCGGGGCAGTTTGGGCCCAGGTGATGCCGCTGGTAAGCATCAGTGCAGCAGCGGCCAGGGTGCGCAGGCGTTGTCTTGGGGTCATGAGGTCTCCTGTTTTTGGGTGGGCATTGACGCGACAATGTAATGCATCATATAAAAATGTCAATATTTAAGATTTTGTGCACTGCAGCATAATTTTTCGATCAATTATTTCACCCAAGTATCACCTGTTGAGATAACATAAAAATTAATTTCATCCTCCATGAAAGCTTGCCATGTTTCAACCTCCTGCCGTTTCGTTCAGCCATATGGGTCTTTATGTGAATGATTTGGAGCGGCAAGAGCGTTTTTTCACCCAATTTTTGGGCTTCAGCGTGACCGACCGGGGCCACCTGTCCACCCCCAACGGGCCGGTGCAATTGGTGTTTCTCAGCCGCGTGCCCGAAGAGCATCACCAAATGGTGTTGGCCACTGGCCGCCCCGCTGAGTTGGGCTTCAACACCCTGAACCAGATGTCATTTCGCGTGGCGAACCTGGCCAGCTTGAGGGATTTTTTCAATGCAATGCATCAAGCACCATGGTGCCATGACATCACCGAGGTATCCCCCGCTTGCCATGGCAACGCTTTGTCCATTTATGCCCGAGGGCCCGAGGGCAATCGCATTGAACTTTTCATAGACACCCCCTGGTACGTGAATCAACCGCTGCGCGAACCTTTCAGCTTTGAGCAAAGTGACGAGGACATTTGGCACTGGGCCCATGAAATGGCAAAGCCTTTGCCTGGCTATCGCCCGCGCGCGCAATGGGTGGCAGAGATGAAACTAAAAATGGGGATGCCTTGAGCAGTCTGACATCCAGCTTGTCTGTGCTGGGTTTGTTTAGCGAGCAACACCCGACTTGGAGCGCAGACGCCATCAACGAAGCCCTTGGGTTTTCGCGACCCACGGGCTACCGCTATGTGCGCGAGTTGGTCCACAGTGGCTTGGTGGCCCGAATTGCGCCTGGCACCTATGCCCTGGGCCCACGCATCATCGAACTGGACTTTCAAATTAGGCTCAGCGACCCCTTGCTCAAGGCAGGCTTGCCGGTCATTCAAGAATTGGTTGAATCCACTGGCTGCGAAGTCAATTTGATTGGTCTCTACGGAGATCACATCGTTACCACCCACCAACAACCCGGCATCGAGCGCTTGCCCTTGAGCTTTGGACGTGGCCGACCTTTGCCGGCCTTTCGTGGTGCAGGCTCCAAAATCATTGTTGCGCAATTTGGCAAAAACAAACTCAAGAAACTCTACGATACCCATGCCGACCAAGCCCAACAAGCTGGTCTTGGCGGCGATTGGGACAGCGTGCGCGCTGCGTTGACGCAATTGAAAAAACAAGGCCACGCGGTGTCACAAGGCGAACTAGACCCGGGATTCGTTGGTGTGGCGGCACCGGTTTTTGCACCCGATGGTGAAATTTTGGGCAGTGTCATCGCCGCTTTGACACGCCACCGTTTGGGCATCACCGACCTGGACCGCTTGATCGCTAAAGTGAAAAGAGGTGGTCAGCAAATCAGTCAACGCATTGCCGATTGGGCCAAGGCCCAAGCCTCTGACCTTTCACCCTTGATGGCCGAAAACGCATGAGCATTTCACACCTCCCCGACTGCGAGGTGGCCATAGTGGGCATGGGCCCCACCGGTGTCATGCTGGCCCATTTGCTAGGGGCCGTGGGAGTGGACACGGTGCTTTTGGATCGTGAGCCTGACTTGGTCAACCTGCCCCGCGCAGTGCACTTTGATGGCGAAGTCATGCGCATTTTTCAAAATGCGGGCTTGGCCCATGCCTTGCTTCCCCATGTGCGGCCCTCACAGGGCATGCAGTACATCAACCCGCAAGGCCAATTGCTGCTGGAGCGCAAACCGGCCGCGGCACCGGGCATGCATGGGTGGGCCAACAACTATTTGTTCCACCAACCCGATGTCGAGCGGATATTGCGCCAAGGCTTGGTCGCACACCCCAGCGTTCAAGTGCGCCTCTTGCACGAGGTCACTGGCTTGCAAAGCAAGCCGAACGGCGTGGACCTCCACATGACCGACCTTGTTCACCACTCATCACAGCATTTGCATGCGCAATGGGTGGTTGGCTGTGATGGCGCGCGCTCTAGGGTGCGTGATCACATGGCCACGGGCTTGGATGACCTGGGCTTGCACCAGGCCTGGTTGGTGATCGATGTGGAACTGCAACAAAACCTGGATTTGCCTTTGGCCACAGTTCAATATTGCAACCCCGAGCGGCCCATCACCTATGTCAATGTGACCGGTCAACGCCGGCGTTGGGAGGTGATGGTAATGCCGGGCGACGACCTCGAACACATGACCCAGCCTGCGCATATTTGGCCCTTGCTCGCGCCCTGGATACAACCGCATCAAGCACAGTTGGTGCGCACCGCCATCTACACTTTTCATTCTCTGTTAACCCAACAATGGCGACAAGGCCGCTTGCTGTTGGCAGGGGACAGTGCGCACCAAACACCGCCTTTTTTGGGCCAGGGCATGTGCGCGGGCATTCGCGATGCGGCCAACCTGGCCTGGAAACTGCACCGGGTGTGTCGGGGTGCTCCCGAGGCTTTGCTTGAGACCTATGCCAGCGAACGCATTCCCCATGTCAGCCACTTCATTGCCACGGCTGTCAAATTGGGCAATATCATTCAATCCACTGACCCGTTAGTGGCGGCGCAAAGGGATCAGCAATTTTTGGCCCAAGGGCCGCAAGAAATTGTCAACCTCTCGCCACCTTTGGGGCCAGGATTTCATTTGGGTCAAGGTTTATCTGGACAGATCACGGCGCAACCCACTTTGAGCGATGGCCGCTTGCTCGACGATGCATTGGACCATGGCTTTGCCATGGTCTCGGCCCAATCCCCAGAGGGTTCGAATATGCCCGCCCACATCTTTCGTGACTTAAGCACTTTGGGTGTTCAATGGCTGCACGACCCTGCACTGCGAGCTTGGCTGCAGGGTTTGGATGCGCAATGGATCTTGTTGCGACCTGACCGCTATGTGTACGCCACAGCCAAAACATCGGGTGAGCTGAGCGATTGGGATTTGACCCTGGCTTTCACACACCCTGACCCGCAAAGCAGCGCCTCAGATAGATCAATTTCAAAACTGCAGGAGAGCAACGCATGAACCAAAAACCCTTGAACCCCATTACTGCCCAAGACGTGGCGCAATTCAAAGCCGATGGCGTGGTGTGTTTGCGCGGCATGTTTGACCAGGAATGGATCACCCGCATGCAAAAAGCGGTGGACCGGATCATGGACACGCACAACCCCCTGGCGCGTCCGCGCGAGGTCACCCAAGCACTGGGCGGGACCACGGGCCGCTACCACATCAATTCTTTTGTGTGGCATTGGGACCCCGACTTCAAAGACTACGTCATGCATTCGCCGAATGCCGAAATTGCCGCGACCTTGATGGGAGCCGATGAGGTTAGGGTGTTTTACGACCAGGTGTTTGTCAAAGAACCCAACACGGTAGAGATGACAGATTGGCACCACGACCTGCCTTTTTGGCCCATGCGGGGTGAACAAATTTTGTCGGTGTGGGTGGCACTGACCGATGTCACCCACGAAAACAGCGCCCTGGAGTACATCGCAGGCTCCCACCGTTGGAACAAGTTTTACCGTGCAGCGATACCAGATAAAGACCCGAACTTCAAATCCACACTGGAGGAATGTCCCAATTTCAGCGAACTCAAAAACGATCCACAGTACCGTTTTTTGTCTTGGGAAATGAAGGCTGGTGATTGTTTGGTGCACCATCCCTTGACGGTACATGGGGCAGCGGGCAATTTTTCCCCGACCAAACGCCGCGCCGCCATCTCCACCCGCTACTTCGGCCCCGATGCCACCTGGGACCCGCGCCCCGCCACCATGAAAGTCACTGGCGATCCGCAATTGACTGCAGGGCGATACCCGGCGCACGACGGCGTGTTTCCGGTGGCATGGCGGCGGTCATCTGCCACATGACCAAAACCCTTCAGGCCGCAAAGCCCCAAACTGCGCATGCAAGCAGTCATTGACAATCTTGACCTTCGTCGAGTGCAGTTGGGACATGCATTTCCTGGCCTGGCATCAAACACTTTAGGCATTGATCAAACTTAGGAAAGACATACACAACCATGGAAAAGCCTGTTCTCTACCACAATGACATGTCGGTCTGCTCTGCCAAGGTGCGCATGGCATTGGCGGAAAAGCACATTATTTGGGAGGAAGTGCATTTGGACATCCGCGCTGGGGACGCGCAAAAGCCCGAATATGTCAAACTCAATCCCAACCAAGTAGTGCCAACATTGGTTCATCACGGCATGCCGATCATTGAGTCAAATATTATTTGCGAATTCATTGAAGACCACTGGCCATCTACTGCGCTCAGACCTGCAGCATCTTCCGAACGCGCCGTCATGCGCCTGTGGATGAAGCAACTTGACGATGGAATGCACGCTGCTACAGGCGTGGTTTCCACTTGCGTTGCCTTCCGTCACCAGCACCTTGCAAGAAAGCCTGAGGACTATCAGGCGTGGCTGGCCAACATGGTTGATACCGCTCGGCGCGAGCGCTTGCGAAGTTGTGTGGAGCAGGGCCTTGACTCACCGTTTTTTATTGACGCAGTGAAACGCTTCAACAAGCTGATTGCAGACTTCGAAACTGCACTGGAAAAAGGCCCCTGGCTTGCCGGACCAGATTTATCGCTTGCTGACATTGCTTACGCCCCCTACATGCTTAGACTTCAGCATCTGGGCCTGGACGAAATGTTCATCCACCGCCCGCGAGTGTCGGACTGGGCGAAACGATTGATGGCGCGTCCTGCCTTTGAGGAAGGCATCAGCAAGTGGGTAAATCCAAATTACCTCTTGATCTTCAACCGTGAAAGCCAAGCTGCCAGAGCCAAAGTCAAAAATATCCTCTCGCATCTCGCCGACCATCCAAACAATTAAGCCAAAAGCCAAGCCCATGCCATCGTTTGCCCTCCCTCCAGTGCCTGGCCAACTCCATGCTCGGCTAGCTGCCTTGACCGCTGCCCAGCCACCCAAACTTAAATTTCCAAACGGGCACTTCAGGTTGGATAATTTTTAAATCATGACGCGGATATTTTCTAATCGTGATCGGCCCTTTGACATGGGTGATTTGCCCACTGAGCGACTAAGCCGAGTCCCTCAGGCCCCAGAAGTCCAGGCTGTATTACCCAACGATCAATACAAGCCTGGTCCGCATGCGTTGAATGATGCATTGTCCATTTACCAGGCACTTTTTGAGAAGCATCTGGATGGGGGCAAGGCCCTGTCACAGGCGCCTCTGCCTGATGATTTGAGTATTCGCAGCAAAAACCTCAAAGCCAGTGCTTATTTTTTAGATGCAACCCTTGCTGGTGTGTGTGCCATAGAGCCTGGTGATGTATCTACAGGATCAGGTCAGCATACCCACGCTTTAATTTTTATTGTTGAGTTTGGTCGCGAACCCAAGCCTGATCAGCCTGGTGCCGCTTGGATTCACGGCAGCAATAAAGCCCGTACCAATGCACGTGCGAGTGAGGTGGCTGTTGTTTTGGCCGGTTATGTGCGGGCATTAGGGTATAGCGCACGCGGACACGTGGCAGGTAATTCGCATTTAAATCTGGAGATGTTGGCACAACGTGCTGGCATTGCAATCTCTGAAAATGGCGTTCTCAAAATACCTTTTCTGAAATGCGGATTTGCCATTGCTGCCATCAGCACTGATTTGAAATTAGAAACAGATCTTCCCATAGCACCCAATAGCACCATCGATTGGCCAGATTCCGACGCTTACATGGGGAAACACGGAACACGGCCTGGGTGGTCTGAGTCAGAAGCCGCGACTCGCCCTTTGCATTTGGGGCGTTACCCAATGGAAACATTGAAGCGCATGCCCGAGCCCACCACACTGATCCTGCGTGAGGAGATCATTCGCAACAGCAAACGCGCTGACTTATTCACGCGTGCATTGGCAGGCGATTTGGGCGATAAAGCCAAGGCGCAGCGAATGCGCTTTGCCACAAAACATCCGCTAGCGTTTGCGATGACGCCTTTGATTCGTCACATGGTTCCGCTGCAGGGTAGCTACGAAAAACTGATGCCTGATCCATCGATCGAAGAGTTTTCCGACGCCCAAAAAAATTCAGATTCGATCAAAGCCTTGGCGTATTTTTTAGGGGCTGATTTGGTTGGCATTTGTGAAGCAGAGCCTTGGATGTTTTATTCGCATGAGGCGCAACAGGGCAAGCCCATTGAGCCCAGTCATAAAAACTGTGTTGTCATGTTGCTGGACCAAGGATTTGAAACCATGGAGGGAGCCTCGGGTGATGATTGGATTTCAGGTGCACAGTCCATGCGGGCTTATATGCGAGGGGCTTTTATCGCAGGTGTGATGGGCTCTCATCTGCGTCGCTTGGGTTTCTCTTCGCGCGCGCACACCAATGCTGAATCTGACATCCTGCACATTCCGGCAACTTTGTTAGCTGGGCTTGGCGAACTTTCACGAATTGGCGAATTGGTTTTAAACCCTTTCATTGGGCCCAGGTCAAAAAGTGTTTTACTGACGACCGATTTGCCTTTGGTGTTTGACAAACCCATTGATTTTGGACTGCAATCAGTTTGCAGCATGTGCTTTAAGTGTGCCCGTGAATGTCCCTGTAATGCCATCCCTTTTGGGCCCAAGGTGATGTTCAATGGCTATGAAATTTGGAAACCCGATGTTGAGAAATGTGGAAAGTACCGCTTGACCAATATGAAGGGCTCGGCGTGTGGTCGGTGTATGAAAACCTGTCCTTACAACAGGGAAGATTTGGTTGAGTCAAACAGGTTACTCGAACTCTCCATTCAAGTTCCAAGCGCACGTCGTGCTCTGATAGATTATGACGATCAAATGGGCGCGGGCCTGCGCAATTCAGTCAAGCGGTGGTGGCTGGATTTAGAAATAATCGATGGCGTGTGCGTTAAACCCAAGGGCGTTAATGAACGCGATTTGGACTTAGAGCGCACTCGCAAGTTATCACAAAACCAAAAGCTGGCTTTTTTCCCGCCGCATTTGCAACCCCCATTGGGGACAACCATTTCAAGCACCGTGCCTATTGACAGAGCAGCAGGGCTTGAGGCTTATGCGAATGCCAAAAAACCGGGTCAAGTTCGAAAGATAAAAAATTAATTGTCAATGCTTTTATGGGTTGGCCAATTTGACCGGGTGCCACGCCAACCTTGCCATCTTTCAGGTCAAAGACTGTTTTTTTTGAGATTACTCGAAAATAAACGCATCACCCAAAAATAAACAACAAGGACCAGCGCCAAGAGCGCCATAAATATTTCTGTGTAAAACAAACCATCCTCGGTCTTGATGAAAGGGAAATTTTCAAAGTTCATTCCAAAATATCCGGTAATCAAGTTAAGTGGCAAAAAGATCGCGGTCAATGCCGTCAAA
>RFNL01000088.1 GCA_009927195.1 Betaproteobacteria bacterium
TCGCGCCGGGAGATGTGATGCCACTGGCGCAAAAGCCCTTGATGGTGGGCGTGCCCTTCACCGGCAGCATCAAGGCCATTCAAAGTGCGGTCATCAAAGCACGGGTGGCAGGCGAATTGATGGATTTGGTGGTGCGAGAGGGTGACCCGGTGCGCGCCGGTCAGGTTTTGGCACGCATCGAGCCCACCGAATACCTGCGCCGCTTGCAACAATTCAAAGACCAGGCTGATGCGGCCAAAGCCCAAATAGACATTGCACAGCGTCAGTTTGACAACAATCAGGCCTTGGTCGATCAAGGTTTCATCTCCAAAACCGCGCTGGAAACGTCTCTGGCCACCTTGCAAGGGGCGCAGGCCTCCCACAAAGCGGCCTTGTCGGCGGCCGAGGTGGCGGCCAAGTCGCTCGAAGACGCGGTGCTGCGCTCACCCATTCAGGGTCAGGTTTCGGCCCGACTGGCCCAACCCGGTGAACGTTTGGCCATCGATGCCAAGGTGTTGGAGTTGGTTGACCTTGGCCGATTGGAAATTGAGGTGCCCATGAGCGCGGCCGATGTGCTGAGCCTGCGGGTAGGACAAATCGCCCGGGTGCAGGTCGAAGGGCAGGAGTTGCCAGGTCAGGCCAAAGTGGTGCGCATCAGCCCCAGCACCCAAAGCGTTAGCCGCAGTGTGATGGTCTACCTGTCAGTGCCCACCGCACCCGGCTTGCGCCATGGTCAATTTGTGCAAGGCATGATCAACACCGATCAGGCCCAAGTGCTGGCCGTGCCGCTGTCAGCGGTGCGCACCGAGCGTGCCCAGGCCTATGTGCAGACCGTGGTCAACGGCAAAGTGGTTTACCGCAGTGTGGGGCTTGGCCTGCGTGGCCACAGCGAGGGCAGCAACGACACCTGGGTGGGTATCAGCGGGGTAGAAGCCGACAGCACCATCATCACCGGTGCCGTGGGCAGCCTGCGCGAAGGCCTCAGCGTCAAGGTCAACCCCCCGGTCAAGGCCCCCTGAACCATGTGGTTCACCCGCGTCAGTCTGCGCAACCCGGTGTTTGCCACCATGATGATGTGTGCCATTGTGGTGTTGGGTTGGTTCTCGTACCAACGCTTGCAGGTGGATCAGTTCCCCAACGTGGACTTTCCGGTGGTCGTCATTACCACCGAGTACCCCGGCGCTTCGCCCGAGGTGGTCGAGTCCGAGGTGAGCAAGAAAATCGAAGAGGGTGTCAATGCAATTGCCGGCATCAACACCTTGACCTCGCGCAGCTATGAGGGCACTTCGGTGGTGGTGGTGGAGTTTCAACTGCACATCGACGGGCGCAAAGGCGCTGAGGATGTGCGCGAAAAAATTGCCAATCTGCGCCCATTGTTGCGCGAAGAGGTCAAAGACCCCCGGGTGCTGCGCTTTGACCCGGCGAGCAAAGCCGTTTACTCCCTGGCTGTGCTGGCCCAAGCAGCTGCGCCCGGTGCCCAACCCATGTCAGCGGTGGAATTGACCAACTGGGCCGATCAGGTCTTGAAGAAACGGCTGGAGAACGTGCGCGGCGTGGGATCGGTCAGTTTGGTGGGCGGCACCAAGCGCGAAATCAACCTCTTGCTCAACCCCCAAGCCATGGAGGCTTTGGGCATTTCAGCCGATCAAGTGGTCAATGCCGTGCGGTCGGAGAACCAAAACCTGCCGCTGGGTACGGTGCGTTCGACCCAACAAGAACGGGTGGTGCAAATCGATGCGCGCCTGAAACGCCCCGAAGACTTTGGCGACATCATCGTGGCGCGCAAAGCCAGTGGAGCGGTCTACTTGCGTCAAGTGGCCCGGGTGCAAGACGCGGGCCAAGAAGTGGAAAGCCTGGCCTTGTACAACGGTCAGCGAACTTTGTTGATGACTGTGCAAAAGTCGCAGGATGAAAACACCATTGGCGTGGTCGATGGCCTGAACCAGGCCGTCAAAGACATGTCCAACAGCCTGCCCCCCGGGGTGCGGCTAGAGACGGTCAGCGATGGGGCCCGCACCATCCGGGTGGCGGTCAACAACGTGCGCCAAACCTTGATCGAAGGGGCAGTGCTGACGGTGTTGATCGTGTTTTTGTTCCTCAACTCCTGGCGCTCCACCGTCATCACCGGCTTGACCCTTCCAATTGCCATCATTGGCACGTTTTTGTTCATGTACATGTTTGGCTTCACCATCAACATGATCACCTTGATGGCTTTGTCGTTGTGCGTGGGGTTGCTGATCGACGACGCCATCGTGGTGCGCGAGAACATCGTTCGCCATGTGGAAATGGGCAAATCGGCTTATCAAGCGGCCCTGGACGGCACCCAGGAGATTGGCTTGGCCGTGTTGGCCACGACCTTTTCCATTGTCGCGGTGTTTCTGCCCATTGGGTTCATGGGGGGCATCATCGGCAAGTTTTTCCACGAGTTTGGCATCACCATCGTGGCCGCGGTGTTGATTTCCATGTTTGTGAGTTTCACCCTCGACCCCATGCTCTCCAGCGTTTGGCATGACCCCAGTATTGGGGCCCATGGAAAACCCAGGGACTCATCGTGGTATGACCGCAGCATCGGGCGGGTGACCGGATGGTTTGACCGCAGCACACTGGCATTGGCCGAGGTCTATCAGCACACATTGGCATGGGCATTGCGCTTTAAAAAAACCACTTTGGCCCTGGCCCTGGCCACCTTCCTCACCAGCTTGGGCTTGGTGCCGTTGCTGGGCACTGAGTTTGTGCCCAAAGCTGATTTTTCTGAAATCACGGTGAGTTTTTACACCCCCATGGGCTCTGCCCTGGAGGCCACCGAAGCCAAGACCTTGCAGGTGGAGGCCATCTTGCGCGAATTTCCGGAGGTGAGTTACACCTTGTCGACCATCAACACCGGTGTGGCCGCAGGCAAGGTTTACGCCAATGTGTATGTGCGTTTGGTCGATCGGAAAAAACGCCAGCGCGGCTTGAACGACATGATTGCCGTGCTGCGCGAGCGCTTGAGCCGGGTGGCGGGCATCACCGTGACCCATGTGGGCTTGCAAGAAGCGGTAGGGGGCAGCAACAAGGCCATTGAATTTTCACTGCTGGGCCCAGATCTGGCTGAACTCGAGCGCATCAGCCAAACAGTGATGCGCCAGCTTCACAACGTGCCCGGCCTGGTGGACATTGACGCCAGCACCAAACCCAACAAACCCACTGTGGAGGTGGTGGTGCGCAAAGAAGCCGCTTCAGACGTGGGCTTGAGCGTGGCTGCCATGGCTGCCCAAATGCGCACCCTGATAGCCGGCACCACAGTGGGCAATTGGCGTGCCCCCGATGACCAAACCTACGATGTCAATGTGCGCCTGGCCCCTCAGTTTCGTTACCAGCCTGAGGACCTCGAGCGGCTGCCATTTGCCCTGCCCAACGCGGCCGATGGCGGGCAGCGCAACGTTCGTTTGAACCAAGTGGCACAAGTGGTCAATGCCACCGGGCCCAACCAAATCAACCGGCGCGATCTCTCGCGCGAAGTGGCCTTCAGTGGCAATGCCCATCAACGCTCCAGTGGCGAGGTGTCCAAGGACATCCGAAGCGCATTGGCCAGCATACCCTTGCCACCGGGCTATCGCTTTCGCATTGGCGGCTCGACCAAGAGCATGGAGGAGTCGTTTGACTATGCCTTGTCTTCGCTGGCCTTGGCGGTGATTTTCATCTACATGATCTTGGCCAGCCAGTTCAAAAGCTTTCTTCAACCCTTGGCCCTGATGAGTTCGCTGCCACTGACCCTGATTGGCGTGGTGCTCTCGTTGATGTTTTTCCGCTCGACGGTGTCCATGTTCTCGGCCATTGGATTTGTGATGCTGATGGGCTTGGTCACCAAAAACGCGATCTTGTTGGTCGACTTTGCCATCCGCGCGCGCGCTCCGCACCTGGGCGACAACGGCCAAATGCAGCCTGGCGTGGGCCGCACCGAAGCCTTGTTATTGGCCGCCCGGGTGCGTTTGCGCCCCATCATGATGACCACCTTGGCCATGGTGTTTGGCATGGTTCCCTTGGCATTTGCCCTGAGCGAGGGCTCTGAGCAACGCGCGCCCATGGGCCAAGCGGTGATTGGTGGGGTCATCACCTCCTCGCTGCTGACCTTGGTGGTGGTGCCGGTCATTTATTGCTACATGGACGACCTGGCCCAGTGGGCTGTGCGCCGCTGGCACATCGAACCCAGCACCGCCCGAACCGGCCCTGGCGACGCTTAAAATCTTTCCCATCACTTTCCCATCCATCCCATGAACCTAGAACAAGCCCGATTCAACATGGTTGAACAGCAAATCCGCCCCTGGGAGGTGCTGGACAAAGCCGTTTTGGCCGCACTGATGCAACTCAAGCGAGAACAATTTGTGCCCCCGCAGAGCATTGCTGTGGCATACGCCGACATTGAAATCCCCTTGCCCCACGGCCAGACCATGTTGCCCCCTCGGGTGGATGCGCGCCTGGTCAATGACTTGGCCTTGCAAGGCAGCGAGTCAGTGCTGGAAATTGGCACTGGCAGCGGGTATTTGTGTGCCTTATTGGCGCTCAAAGCGCGCAAAGTGCTGAGCTTTGAAATTCATGCCGATTTGGCCCAACAGGCCCTGCGCCACTTGGCCCAGGCTGGCATCTCCAATGCCCAAGTGCGCAGTGGCAATGGCGCGCACGGTGCGTCCAGCGAGGGCCCATTTGATGCCATTGTGCTGGGTGGCTCTGTCCACGCGGTACCGCAGGTTTTGCTGGAACAACTCAGCTTGGGTGGGCGCTTGATTGCCATCGAGGGTGAAGACCCGGTGATGCAAGCGACCCTGCACACGCGTGCAGGCCCCCAATCATGGCGCAGCCAGTCTCTGTGGGACACTGTGGCACCGCCTTTGCAAGGTTTTGCCCAGCCCAGCGCCTTTCACTTTTGACCCCACTGAATTAAACCGTATGCGGGTACAACCCTGCCCTGCGGTATTTCTGAACCCCCAAGGACATCCATGAAGTTTCGCCACCTCCCCGTACACGCCGCCGTGTTGATGGGTCTGAGCGGATGGGCCCAAGCCCAAAGCCTGATCGAGTTGTATGACGCGGCCCGCAACTACGATGCCACTTACCAGTCGGCCAAAGCGCAAATGGACGCCACCATTTACAAGACCGACCAGGCCATTGCCGGCATATTGCCGACGGTGACCTCGACAGCGGGGGTGTCGAGGTCCAACATCGTGGGCATGTTCGATGCCGTGGCCTCCGCCACATCACCCACCACCTACGACCGCATCTTTGGTACCCAATCGACCAGCATCACCGCCAGCCAGGCCCTGTACCGGCCCGCCAACGTGTCCGCCTATGTGCAAGGCAAGCGCCAGCGCGAGCAGGCCTATGCGGTGCTGGCCATTGCCGAGCAAGACCTGATGGTGCGCCTGAGCCAAGCCTATTTCGATGTGCTGGCGAGCCAAGACAGCCTGACCTTTGTGAAGGCCCAAAAAATTGCTGTCAATGAACAACTGGCTTCTGCCAAGCGCAACTTCGAAGTGGGCACAGCCACCATCACCGACACCCGAGAAGCGCAGGCGCGCTACGACCTGGTGATCGCCCAAGAGATCGCCGCCGAAAACGATTTGCGCGTCAAGCGCATGGCCTTGGACCTGTTGGTGGGCCAAAAAGATGTCTCGCCCAGTCCCTTGGTCAATACCACCGACTTGCCCAGCCCAGTACCGGCCGTTGTGGATGAGTGGGTCCAGCAATCCGAGCGGGTGCATCCCGCCATTCAAAAAGCCCTGCTCGACTGGGAAGTGGCCAAACTCGAGGTGGACAAGGCCAAAGCCCTGCACAAACCCACCGTGGACCTCCAGGCCAGTTATTCCTATGCTTTGAACATGGACGGCACAGCCACCTCTGGCACCACAGCGGTACAAAACTCCCACATTGGCATTTCTGCCATCGGCGTTTTGGTCACCCTGCCCATCTTCTCGGGCTTCTCTGCCGACAACCGGATCAAAGAAACCCTGAAACTGGAAGACAAAGCCCAGGCCGATTTGGAGGTGGCCAAGCGCAACGTGGCCCAGGCCACCCGCGCTGCCTACTTTGGCGTGGTGTCCGGGTTGGGCCAGGTCAATGCCTTGAAGGCGGCTGAAGATTCCAGCCAACTGGCCTTGGATGCCAACAAACTGGGCTACAGCGTGGGCGTGCGCATCAACATCGATGTGCTGAACTCTCAAAGCCAGTTGTACCAAACCAAGCGCGACCTGGCCAAGGCGCGCTACGACGTGTTGTTGGGCAACCTCAAACTGCGCCAATCCAACGGCAGCTTGAAAGCCGAGGACTTGCAATCGTCAACCGGCTGTTGGCAAAGTAACCGGCATCACTCCAGCCAAGGCCGCAAGGCTTGCGCGGTGTGCAGTGCCGCCCCCTGGTGACTTTGTGCCAGCGACAAACTGGCCTGCATGGCTGTGTCGTACCGCGCTGCGTCCGCGATCCATTGCAAAGCGGCCTGTATGCCGCTGGCCATGTCGGGCACCCTTTGGGCGGCACCCACCGACAAGGCAGCTTGCGACGCCTGTTCAAAATTAAAAGTGTGCGGGCCCATCACCACGGGGCAGGCACAAGCGGCCAGCTC
>RFNL01000442.1 GCA_009927195.1 Betaproteobacteria bacterium
AACCCTTTACAACCCGGCTGCCATCGCCCAAGTGGGGGCCATGAACGAGGGCCCAGCGCAAGCGGCATTGCTGGACATGGCCGATGCCTTCAAACGCAATGACCGCAAGCGACTGAGCAATTTGCTGCCGCAAGTGCGCGGACACATGCTGGAACCCTGGGCTGCTTATTGGGAGTTGCGCGCCCGCTTGGACGATGCCTCCAGCAACGAGGTGCGCCAGTTTCTCAACCGCTACGCAGGCACTTACCAAGAAGACCGCCTGCGCAACGATTGGTTGATGCTGCTGGGCAGCCGACGCGACTGGGCCACCTTTGATGCCGAACATCCCCACTACCGCATGCGCGACGACCGTGAATTGCGTTGCTACGAGTTGGTGCTCAAACACCAACAAAACCCAGCAGGGTTTGGCCCGGATCAGGTGAGAGAAGTTTTGTTGTTGTGGCGCTCGATGCAACAAGCGGACGACGGCTGCACGCTGGCGGCAGAGCGCTTGCTAGCAGATCGAAAAATCAAACCGGTGGAAGTCTGGCGCAAGGCTCGATTGGCGGTGGAGAGCAACCGCCCGTTGACCGCGCGCAATGCCGTCCAACTGGTAACCCCCAAGCTGCTCAATGCCTTGAAGGACTTGCAAGCCCAACCGGGCAAATTTTTAAGCCAGCACAATGCGCATCCGCGCAACGCGGTGCAAGAGCTGGTGGTGCTGGCTTTGGTGAAACTGGCCAGCAGCGACCCTGATGAGGCCTACAAGCAAATGCAGCGCACTTGGTCCATTCACCTCACCACCGAAGAGCGCCACTGGGTGTGGGGTGCCATTGGCCGGCAATTGGCGATGCGCCTGGATGACGCTGCCCTGAAAGCCTTTGAACAGGCCCGCAGCGACCATGACCTGACCGATGACATGCTGGCATGGAAAGTACGCGCCG
Organism: Betaproteobacteria bacterium; assembly: GCA_009927195.1. Lineage (GTDB taxonomy): Bacteria > Pseudomonadota > Gammaproteobacteria > Burkholderiales > Burkholderiaceae_C > Limnohabitans. The sequence continues at coordinate 924 of RFNL01000442.1, forward strand.
CACTGCGCGTGGGCAACACCCCTGCTTGGAAAGCGGTGGAGTCGGCCATCATGGCCATGGACATGCCGCAACGCCAAGAGCCGGTCTGGGTGTACTGGCTGGGCCGTGCCCTGCAAGCGCGGGGCCACAAAGACCAGGCCCACACCTTGTGGGAGGGCATGGCCAGTGCCAAAGGTTTTTACGAGCAATTGGCCCTGGAGGAGTTGGGCCGACCTGTTCAGTTGCCCGCCCGGCCGGCCTTGCCCACACCCGATGAGATGGCCCAAGCACGGGCCAATCCATCGCTGCAACGCGCCGTCAAGGCCATCGCCATGGGCTTGCGCTCTGAAGGCGTTCGGGAGTGGAATTACGCCACCAACTTGGTCAATGCCCAAGGGCAAGCGGGGCGCATGAACGACCGCGAATTGCTGGCCGCCGCGCACTGGGCCTGCGAACTGGAAATCTGGGACCGCTGCATCAACACCAGCGATCGCACGTCCATGGCGCAGTTTGACCCGGTGCTGCGCTACCCCATGCCGTTTCAAACCGCCGTGGTGCAGCGGGCCAACGAGATCAACTTAGATCCCGCTTTTGTGTATGGTTTGATTCGCCAAGAAAGCCGCTTCATCATGGACGCTCGCTCGCATGTCGGGGCTTCCGGCCTGATGCAAGTGATGCCTGCCACCGCCCGCTGGACCGCCAAGAAAATCGGCTTGAAAACCTTCACGGTGGAGCAACTGAACCAGCGCGACACCAACATCGCCATTGGCACCGCCTACTTGAAACTGGTGCTGGAGAGCATGGACAACTCCATGGCCATGGCCGCTGCCGCCTACAACGCAGGCCCAAGCCGCCCCAGGCGATGGCGTGCCCCTGACCAAGGCCGAGGGCCGGTGCTGGAAAGCGCCATCTGGGCTGAGAACATTCCCTTCAACGAAACCCGCGACTACGTCAAAAAGGTGTTGGCCAACACTACTATCTACGCCGCCTTGATCACAGGCCAACCCCAATCGCTCAAAGCCCGTCTGGGCAAAGTCGGGCCGCGCGAGGCCTCGGCCCCGCCCGAAGACGCAGACCTGCCTTGAGCGCTTTTATTCGGCAGCAGTGCTTTGTTGCATGGCCCACATCTGGGCGTAGTGGCCTTGCAGGTTCAGCAATTGGGCATGGGTGCCTCGCTCGAGCACCTGGCCCGCACTGAGCACCAAAATTTCATGCGCTTCCACCACCGTCGACAAGCGGTGCGCGATGACCAAAGTGGTTTTGTTGTGGGCCACGCTTTGCAATTCGGCCTGGATGGCGCGTTCGTTGGCGCTGTCCAAGGCCGAAGTGGCTTCATCAAAAATCAAAATCGGTGGGTCTTTGAGCAGGGTGCGGGCAATCGCCACCCGCTGCTTTTCGCCCCCAGAGAGCTTTAAGCCGCGCTCCCCCACCATGGTTTGGTAGCCCTTGGGCGTGGACGCAATGAAATCATGGATGCGCGCTTGTTGTGCCGCCGCCTCTATCTCGGTCTGCGTGGCACCCGGCCTGCCATAGGCGATGTTGTAGGCCACGGTATCGTTGAACAACACGGTGTCTTGCGGAACGATGCCGATGGCGCGGCGCAGGCTGGACTGGGTGATATGGCGAATGTCTTGCCCGTCGATGGTGATGCGTCCATTGGTCGCAACACCAGCAGGTACATCGTAGAAGCGATACATCAAGCGCGCCAGGGTGGACTTGCCTGCCCCGGAAGAACCCACCACGGCCACTGTTTTACCAGCCGGAATTTCTAAACTCAGGCCTTGCAAAATCGGGCGATCGGCTTCGTAAGCGAAATGCACGTTTTCAAAACGCACGGTGGGCGAAGCCGAACACACCAAGTCTGGTGCGCCAGAAATATCGTCGATTTCGCGTTCCTTCTCGAGCAAGTGAAACATGCGATCGAGGTCGGTCAGGCTTTGTTTGATTTCCCGGTAAATCACCCCCAAAAAATTCAATGGGATGTAGAGCTGGATCATGAAAGCGTTGACCATCACCAAGTCGCCCAAAGTCATGCGCCCCTCGACCACTCCTTGGGTGGCACGCCACAGCATGGCGATCAAAGCCATGGCAATGATCAGTTGCTGACCGGTGTTGAGCAAGCTCAAGCTGGTTTGGGCTTTCAGGCGCGCCCGTCGCAATTGGTCCAAACTGCGGTCGTAACGCTGGGCCTCAAAGCCCTCGTTATTGAAATACTTGACCGTCTCGTAATTGAGCAGCGAATCCACGGCTTTGGTGTGGGCTGCCGAATCAAACTCATTGGCCTGGCGCCGAAACTGGGTGCGCCATTCGGTCACATACACCGTGAAAAAAATGTAGATCGCCAAAGCCGCCAAGGTGATGAGGGCAAACCACATATCAAATGTCCAGCCCAAAATGGACAACACCAAGACCACTTCGATCAAGGTCGGAACGATGCTGTACAAAGCGTAAGAAATCAAGGATTCGATGCCTCGCACACCACGCTCGATGTCACGGGTCATGCCACCGGTCTGTCGCTCCAGGTGAAAGCGCAGGCTCAGGCTGTGCAGGTGTTGAAAGGTTTCCAAAGCGATTTGGCGCGCCGCACCCTGGGTCGCCTTGGCAAACACCAGTTCGCGCAATTCGGTGAAAGCCGACACCGACAAGCGCAACACGCCGTAAACCAGCAACAAAGCCACCGGCACCACCAACAGGGGCTGGGATGGGGTGGGTGTCATGGCATCGATCAGGTGTTTGAGCAACAGTGGCACGCCCACATTGGCCAATTTGGCCGTCACCATGAAAACCAAGGCAGCCAAGACTCGCCACTTGTAGTGCCATAAATAGGGCAGCAACCGTTGCAAAGTGGTCCAGTCACCGCGAGGGGCTTGGGGATCGTGGGGGAGATCAGGGGTGGCGGGATGGCGCATGCATGACCATGTTGTTTTTACCCATTGTGCCCATGTCCGATATCATGCTCACAAAGTCCGTCGCTTTGCCCGCCCATGCGGGGCGGGTGATCAAGGCCTTTATGAAACGCTGAAGGCCCAGGCCCCGTAACTGCCTCGCGGCGACACATCAGAGCTTGGAAAAGTCGGGTTGGCGCTTTTCCATAAAGGCACCAAAGGCCTCTTGGGCCGCAGGCTCGGCGAGCATGCGCCGAAACACCTCGCCTTCCTCCTGCATGCGCGCCAACACCCCCGCCGTGTGGGCGCTTTTGAGCATGCGCTTGGTTTCGATCAGGCTTTTCAAGGGCTTGGCCGCCAGTTTGCGCGCTTGTTGCTGGGTAAAGGCGTTGACCTCTGTGGGTGGCAACACGCGATTGACCAATCCAACCTCCAGCGCCGCCTCGGCCATGAAGGGCTCACCCATCAACAGCGCTTCGCAAGCACGCTGATGCCCCATCAAACGCGGTACCAACAGGCTTGATGCCGCTTCAGGACACAAACCCAAATTCACAAAAGGCATGGAAAACGCCGCGTTATCGCCGGCATAAACCAGGTCGCAATGCAACAACAAGGTGGTGCCCACGCCCACTGCGGGCCCGCACACCGCCGCGATCACTGGCTTGGGGAAGGTGGCAATGCCTTGGAGAAAATGAAAAACTGGCGCGTCGGTCCCTGTGGGTGGTTGATGCAAAAAATCCGCCAAGTCGTTGCCGGCGCTGAACACGGTCTCATGGCCTTGAATGACCACCACACGCTGCGCGGGGTCTTGGGCCGCTTGCGCCAAACCCATTGCCAAGCTGGCATACATGGCGGCGGTGAGCGAATTTTTTTTCTCCACCCGGTTGATGGTCAGTGTGGTGATGCCCGCATCGCTGTGGGTCAATAGGTCACTCATGCTCAGTCCTTTTTAGTGTCTGTGGTTTCGCTGTCAGCGCGCAGCCAAATTTGGGTGCGGTAAAACGGGCCGATATAGCCGCGCACCTGCATTTTTTGCCCCCCCTCTATGGGGGTGAGTCGCACGGTGTATTCCTTGCCTTCATTGGGGTCCAGTATCTTGCCGCCGCCTGCCCACACCGCTTGGGCACCTTCTTTTTTGACCCCACGGATGATCTCCATGCCCACGATGGCTTGGTCTTTGCGGTCGTCTTTGCAATCGTCGCAGACCCGTTTGGCCTTGGGGTCTGGCTTCAAGGCGCGGCCGACGCGTCCCACGATCATGCCGTTGACCTCGGTGATGATGACCTCGCCTTTTGGCTCGTTGGTGCGGTCGTCAATGGTGTGCCACACACCCACAGGGGTCAGCTGGGCCATGGCGGGCAAGGCCGCCAAGCAAGCGAGCCCAAGGCTGACGGTCTGCACAAAAAACTTGCGGTTCATGGGCACTCCTTTGCACCTGGGTTCACGCCAAGGCCGCTTCGGTGTCCATCAGCACATCCACACCCGATCGGGCGGTTTGCATCAGGCTGGTGGTTTCGGGCAAAAGCTTGGCGAAATAAAAACGCGCTGTCTGCACTTTGGCCAGATAGAAAGGGTCGCGGTTACCCGAGGCAATTTGGCGCAGCGCCAACTGCGCCATGCGGGCCCAAAAATAAGCCAGCACCAAATGACCCGCCACCCGCATGTAGTCGACCGCCGCACCGCCCACCTCGTCGGCATTGGACAAGGCTTTCATGCCGATCTCTTGGGTGAAAGTGCTCACTTGCTGACCCAGCTTGGCCAAGGG
>RFNL01000032.1 GCA_009927195.1 Betaproteobacteria bacterium
GGGCTTGGCCCAAGGCGCTTCAAAGCCATGCTCCAAAGTGGCGATTACCTCGCTGGCAAAGTCGGCATAGCTCATGGGCCCTTCGGGGCGCAGCCAGGTGAATGTCCAGTTGATCATGCCAAACAGCATCATGGTCAAAGCGGTTTGGTTGCCGGGGTGGATGCGTTGCGGGTAGGCGCGTTTGATAAAGCGGGTAAATGCAGCCACCACATCGCGCTGTCGCCCCACAATGACTTCGCGCTGCTCGGGGCTTAAAAACTGCGAGTGATTGACCAAGGCCACATGCCGGGTGGCCGAGTTTTCATACTCTTGCAAAAAGCGGCGCACCAATTCGTGCAGGGCACCCCGATCGTCCAAATTGCGCCGCTGGGCCACGGCCTCGGTCTCACCGATCAGGCCCAGCAAGCGCTGGGTGTAACGGTCCAGCAGGTCAAACAAAATCGCTTGCTTGCTGTCGTAGTAGTGATAAAGCCGTGCTTTGGATGTGCCACCTGCGGTGGCAATGTCATTCATGCTGGCCGCAGGGTAGGAAGACTGGGCAAAGCACATGCGCGGCAATGTCCAATATTTCCTCGCGTTTGAGGTCGTGGGTGGCAGACTTGGGGCGGGCCATGAACCGGCTCAACCCACTGGCCAGACCACGCCGTTGTCGTTCAAGATGGCATCGAGCGGAATGTCGTGTGGCTCAGGTTCCAGGTCTGCCACAAAGCCTTGGGTGAAGCCCAAGCCCACGGTATAGGGCTTGGGTTGGAGCTGCGCCAAGGTACGGTCGTAAAAGCCGCCCCCATAGCCCAAGCGATAACCCCCTGGGCCGTAGCCCACACAGGGCACAAACAACAAGGTGGGCACGACGATCTCGGTGTCCTTGGGTTTGGGGATGTTGTAGGCATCCTCTTCCATGGGGCAACCCGGGTACCACGCATGAAAGGTCAGTGTTTTATTGACTTTATCGATCACCGGCAAGCCAATGCGGCGTGGTTGCGGCTGATCCAGCAGTTCGCCATCTTCTTTCCAACGGTGCAGGGCAGGCAAAGGATCAAACTCGCCTTTGATCGGCCAGTAGGCACCTGTCACCACATCAGGCCGACCCACCAACCAAATGCGCATGACCTGCTGCAACATGTCGCAGCGCTCAAGCCGATCGGGCAGGTTCAAGCGCTGTTGCAGCAGAATGTGGCGAAGAGATTTTTTGTCCATGGCTATGTGCGTGGCCCTTGGGCGGCATGCGTTGATCACAGCGT
>RFNL01000181.1 GCA_009927195.1 Betaproteobacteria bacterium
GACTTCGAAAAGGCCAAGGACAAAATCCTGATGGGCCCTGAGCGCAAGAGCATGGTCATGCCCGAAGACGAACGGCGCAACACCGCTTACCATGAGTCGGGCCATGCGTTGATCGGCAAATTGCTGCCCAAATGTGATCCGGTGCACAAAGTCACCATTATTCCGCGTGGGCGTGCCTTGGGCGTGACCATGAGCCTGCCCGAAAAAGACCGCTACAGCTATGACAGCGAATACATGCTCAATCAAATCAGCATGTTGTTTGGTGGGCGCATTGCCGAGGAAGTGTTCATGAAGCAAATGACCACTGGCGCGAGCAATGACTTCGAGCGGGCCACGCAAATTGCGCGCGACATGGTGATGCGCTACGGCATGTCAGAGGCTTTGGGGCCCATGGTTTACGCTGAGAATGAAGGCGAAGTCTTTTTGGGCCGTTCGGTGACCAAGACCACCCACATGAGTGAGGCCACCATGCAAAAGGTCGATGCCGAGGTGCGCAGCATCATCGATCGCCAATACGCCCTGGCCCGCCGCTTGATCGAGGAAAACCAAGACAAAATGCACGCCATGGCCAATGCCTTGCTGGAGTGGGAAACCATTGACAGCGACCAACTCAATGACATCATGGCTGGCCGCCCGCCCAGCCCGCACAAAGACTGGGTGGCACGCACACCGCCTTCGTCGGGCGGTGATGGCGGTGGCAATGCGCCAGCCACCACCAATCCGGCGGCTTCAACCGCTTGAGCGTTTGCATGGACGGCAATCACATGGGGCTTCGGCCCCATGCGTCTTTTTGGCAAACCACGCGCTTTCGGCTGGATTTGTCAAAGCCCTTGGTGATGGGCATTGTCAATGTCACGCCCGACTCCTTTTCCGATGGTGGGCAGCATGCCGATGGGCCTGGTGCCATTGCCCATGCCGAGCGCTTGGTTCGCGAAGGGGCTGACCTGTTGGACATTGGCGGCGAGTCTTCCCGACCGGGTGCGGCTGCGGTGGATGCCGCAACCGAGTGGGGGCGCATCCAAGGGCTGGTTGAAGAGGTCGTGCGCTGGAACTTGCCCATCAGCATCGACACCTGCAAGCCCGAGGTCATGCGCGCGGCCCTGGACGCGGGCGCGGACATCATCAACGACATCTGGGCTTTGCGCTGGCCCGGTGCCGCCCCAGTGGTGGCCGCGCATGGCCAGTGCGGCGTGTGCCTGATGCACATGCACGCCCAACCGGCCAGCATGCAAGTCCATCCCATGGTCGGACAAGCTTTCGAGCCGGTCAGGGATTTTTTGCAACACCACGCCCAACGCCTGCAGGCGCTGGGCGTGGACCGTGAGCGCATCGTGCTCGACCCCGGCATTGGCTTTGGCAAAACCGTGGCGCAAAATTTTGAACTGTTGGCGCGCCAATCGGAATTGCTGGCCCTCGGTCATGGTGTGCTGGCCGGCTGGTCGCGCAAATCTGCTTTGGGGGCCATCACCGGATTGGACCTGGACCAACGGCTGGCCCCCAGCCTGGCTGCCGCTGTGCTGACGCTGGAGCGAGGCGCCCGGGTGTTGCGCGTGCACGATGTGGCACAAACCCTTGCAGCGGTGAAAGTCTGGCAGGCCGCCCGACCCCAAGCGCCGATTCAGCCGCAAACGGCATGAACGGGTCATCCCACACCCCTTGAGAAACCACCCCATGAGCAGACAATATTTTGGAACCGATGGCATCCGAGGCACCGTGGGCCAAGCCCCCATCACACCGGACTTTGTGTTGATGCTGGCCCATGCAGTGGGCCAAGTGCTCAAACAAGCGCACCCCCGGCCCAAGGTTTTGATCGGCAAAGACACCCGCATATCGGGCTACATGCTGGAATCAGCGCTCGAATCGGGGTTTAACTCGGCCGGGGTGGACGTGTTGCTGTTGGGGCCCTTGCCCACGCCGGCGGTGGCCTACCTCACCCGCGCCCAGCGTGCCCAACTGGGGGTGGTCATCAGCGCCAGCCACAACCCGTATCCCGACAACGGCATCAAGTTTTTCAGCGCCAACGGCAGCAAATTGCCCGATGCCTGGGAAATGGCGGTCGAGGCGCGTTTGCAGCAAGCCCCTGAGTGGGTCAGTTCCAGTGGCCTGGGCAAAGCACGCCGTTTGGACGATGCGCCTGGGCGCTACATTGAGTTTTGCAAAGGCACGGTCGACCCTGGGCTGAGTTTCGCCGGCTTGAAGTTCGTGGTCGATGCCGCCCACGGCGCGGCCTATCAGGTGGCTCCCCAGGTTTTTCGGGAATTGGGGGCCGAAGTGGTGGCCATTGGTTGTGCGCCTGACGGACTCAACATCAACCATGGTGTGGGCGCGACCCATCCCGAGGCTTTGGTGGCGGCGGTGTTGGCCCATGGCGCTGATTACGGCATTGCTTTGGATGGCGATGCAGATCGCTTGCAAATGGTCGACGCCAAAGGCCGCTTGTACAACGGCGACGAACTGCTTTTTGTGCTGGCCAAAGACCGCTGGCTGCGACAACTGCCTTTGCCCGGGGTGGTGGGCACCTTGATGACCAATATGGCGGTGGAGTTGGCCCTGCGCGCCAAAGGGGTGGAGGTGGTGCGCGCCAAAGTGGGTGACCGCTATGTGCTCGAAGCCTTGCAAGAGCGATCTTGGCTTTTGGGCGGCGAAGGTTCTGGGCATTTGCTGGCGCTGGACAAGCACAGCACGGGCGACGGCATGGTCAGTGCGCTGCAAGTGCTGCAGGCCTGCGTCATGCAGCCACAAAGCTTGTCGCAGATGCTGCAAGAGGTGGTTTTGTTTCCGCAAACCTTGCTCAATGTGCGCATGCCCCAGGGCTTTGACTGGACCGTCCACGCGCCTTTGACCCAAGAGATGCAACGGGTGCAAGAGGAGTTGGGCCCTGAGGGCCGCTTGCTGGTGCGCCCCAGCGGTACAGAACCTTTGCTGCGCATCATGGTCGAGTCGGCCGATGCGCAGCGATCGCTGGCCCTGGCCCAACGCCTGAGCCAAACCTTGCCTGCGGTCGACTGAAGCACCACACCCTGCATTTGGGGTCTCTCCCCAGACGGGAAAGACTTCGGGCGGTCTTGATTTTTTACCTCATCAACGCCAGGGTCCAATGGTTTCTCGGGACGAAGACCATCGGCATGGTTTTTTGTCACATAAGCTTCATTCCCCGCCCTTTGGGGACACTTAAGATCGATAAAATGTGCTTTTTTGTCCACTTGTGAACGACACAAACCACAACCCGACATCCCTGTTGCCTCTGCTGGACCGAGATGAAAGCATCTTGCGCTTTAACCAGCGGGTGTTGGATTGGGCGCGACGCGCCGATGTTCCGTTGCTGGAACGACTGCGCTATCTGTGCATCGTGTCGTCTAACCTGGACGAGTTTTTTGAAGTTCGCGCCGAGTTGCACCTGAACGCATCCCGCCATGGCAAGCATGAGGGCAACTACAGTCCCGCCAGTCATGTCCGCATCAGCGAGCGCGCCCATGCCTTGGTCGAAGAACAATACCAGTTGTACAACGAGCAATTGCTGCCCGCATTTGCCAGCAGTGGCATTCACATCTTGTCCCACAGCGAGCGCAATGCTGCTCAGCAGCAATGGGTCAAGGCTTATTTCCACAACCACGTCAAGCCACTGCTCACCCCGGTGGGTCTGGACCCGGCCCACCCCTTTCCGCAGGTGGCCAACAAGTCACTCAATTTCATCGTGCGTTTGTCAGGCAAAGACGCTTTTGGCCGCGAAAACGAAATTGCCATCGTCAAAGTCCCCAGGGTGTTGCCCCGGGTGATCCGCTTGCCCGATCAAGCAGCGGGCAAAAAAATTCTGTTTGTCTCCCTCTCCAGCGTGATCCGCTCACATTTGAGCGATTTGTTCCCGGGCCGTGAAGTGGGGCAGTTCTCGCAGTTTCGCGTCACCCGACATTCCGACCTGGCGCTCGATGCCGAGGATGTGCAAAACCTGCGCACTGCGCTGCGTCAGGGCTTGCAACACCGTCATTACGGCGCGGCCGTGCGGTTGGAGGTGTCTGCAGGCTGTTCGGGCTTTTTGTCCGACTTTTTGCTCAAGCAATTTGATTTGCCCGCCCAAGCTTTGTACAGGGTGCATGGCCCGGTGAACCTGGTGCGCTTGAGCCAACTGATAGATCTGATCGACAGGCCCAAGCTCTTGTTTGTGCCTTACCGCGCCAGATTTCCGGCCCAATTGGTCGGGCGCGAGTCGGTGTTCGAGCGGTTGCGCAAACACGGCGATGTGTTGTTTCACCAACCCTTTGAAAGCTTTGATGGGGTGCTGTCGTTTTTGAGTGAGGCGGTGCACGATCCCACGGTTTTGGCCATCAAGCAGACCATATACCGCACCGGCACCGACTCGGCCATGATGGATTTGCTCACCGAAGCGGTGCGCCGAGGCATCGAGGTGACGGTGGTGGTGGAACTCAAGGCCCGTTTTGACGAAGAAGCCAATATCAATTGGGCAGAAAAACTCGAGCGCATCGGTGCCCAGGTCGTCTATGGTGTGGTGGGCCTGAAAACCCACGCCAAAATGATGCTCATCAGCCGACGCGAAGGCGCGCATATTCGCCGCTATGTGCACCTGTCCACCGGCAACTACAACCCCAATACCGCCAAGCTCTATACCGACATCAGCCATTTGAGCGCCGACAGCGTGTTGACCGCCGAGGTCGAAAGCGTGTTTGGTTTGCTGGCCAGCCAAAACCGGCCCCAGCGTTTGCAACAACTGTGGGTGGCCCCATTCCATTTGCAGCGGCGCTTGCTTGAAAAAATTGAGCAATTGACGCAGGCCGCCCAAGCCGGACGCGACGCCCGGTTGGTGGCCAAAATGAATGCCCTCACCGACGAGGAATTGGTGCGCGCCTTGATGGTCGCGGGACATGCGGGGGTGAAGATCGACTTGATTGTGCGCGGTGCATGCATCTTGCCCGCCCAGGTGCCTGGGTTTACCGACAACATTCGCGTGCGCTCGGTCGTTGGCCGCTTTTTAGAGCACTCGCGGGTGTTTTACTTCCGTTGCGGCCAGGACGAATCGCTCTACCTGTCCAGCGCAGACTGGATGAACCGCAACATGCTGCGCCGGGTGGAACTGGCCTGGCCGGTCAATGACCCGGTGCTGCGCCAGCGCGTCATTGACGAATGCCTGGTCGCGTATTTGCACGACAGCGCCAACGCCTGGAGCTTGCAAGCCGATGGCCATTACATCGATTTGGCCCAACACACGGCCCAACCCCTGCTCAGCGCCCAGGAGGCTCTCATGGTGCGTCACCAACACAAAGTTTGAAGCCATGGACTTGATTTTGTGGCGCCACGCCGAGGCCGAAGAAGCTGCCCCTGGTGGCAGCGACATGGAGCGTCAGCTCACCGCCCGGGGCGAAAAACAAGCCTTGCGCATGGCTCAATGGTTGGAGCGCCAATTGCCTGAGAGCACCCGCATATTGAGCAGCCCTGCGCGCCGCTGCGAACAAACCGTGCTGTGTTTGGGGCGCAAGTACAAAGCCCGCGACGAGTTGTCGCCCGACGGCCAAGCCGAGCAACTGCTCAGCTTGGTGAATTGGCCAAATCAAAAAACGCCCACGTTGCTGGTAGGGCACCAGCCTTGGTTAGGTCAGGTCTTGTCCTTGGCCCTGGGTCAGCCTGAGGCCGCTTTGAGCGTTCGCAAGGGGGCGGTATGGTGGCTGCGTTCACGCCAACGAGAAGGTCAGTGGCAAACGGTTTTGATGTGCGTTCAGTCACCTGAATTTTTGTGATCGATGGCCCGGCCGTGACCCCGCTTTGGCACAATGGCCAATCTGCGTGTCATTTGAGCCCTCATCATGTCCCAAGCCCTAGATCCCTCCGCCATTGCGTCGGCCATGCCCGAGTTGCCCGGATGGGCCCACCACCCCGAGCAAGCTTGTTTGTCGCGTGACTGGCAATTTGCCGATTTTGTCCAAGCCTTTGGGTTTGTCACGCAAGTGGCCTTGTTGGCCCAGGCCTTGGACCACCATCCCGATTGGTCGCAGTCTTATGACCGGGTGTCCATCCGCTTGCGCTCTCATGATGCCGCCGGTGTGACCCTGCGCGACATCGACATGGCCCGCCGCATCAATGCCTTGTGACACCGGTTGTCGCAGACCCCATCCCCTAAAACATGACTCAGCCCATACCCAGGACCATCCACATCGCCGCTTTGCAACGGGCTTTGGCCAGTGGCCTCACCGACTGCGAAACCTGGGTGGCCCAGTCGCTGGCCCAAGCCCAGCAAGCCCCTGCGGCCCATGTGTTCAACCGTTTGTGGGCCGACTCTGCCATGGCCAGCGCGCGCCACGCCGATTTACAGCGGCGCAGCGGCGTTCAAATGGGCCCATTGGCCGGCTTGCCGGTCAGCATCAAAGATTTGTTTGATGTGGCCGGTGAGACCACCACCGCAGGCAGCGTGGTGTGTGCCAGCGAAGCCCCTGCCGGTCAGGACGCCCGCGCTGTCGCCTTGTTGCGCGCCAGCGGGGCTGCCTTGATGGGCAAAACCAATATGAGTGAATTTGCTTTCT
>RFNL01000168.1 GCA_009927195.1 Betaproteobacteria bacterium
CAAACCGCCGGTGGCCACCACCAGGGCTTGTGCTTGCCATTCACCATGATCGGTGCCCAAGACATAGCCATGGCTCACACCGGGGTGGTGTCGCACCGCTTGGACTTTGCAGGTTTGCCACAGTTGAACGCTGCCGCCCAAGGCCCCGACTTGGCATTCTTTCCATAACAGGTCAATCAGGTCTTGGGAAGATCGGTCGCAAAACAATTGGCCTTTGTGTTTTTCGTGGAATGCCAGGCCGTGGCTTTGCACCAAGGCGATAAAGTCGTGAGCGGTGTAACGCGACAAGGCGCTGCGCGCGAACTGGGGGTTGTTGCCCAAAAAATGTCGGTGCGGCGACTGTGGGTCGATGTCCTTGTTGGTGAAATTGCTGCGACCTCCGCCAGAGATGCGGATTTTTTCGGCCAATTTGGCGCTGTGGTCGATCAGCACCACCGACAAACCTTGTTGCGCGGCAATGCCCGCGCAAAACAAGCCAGCAGCGCCAGCGCCCACGATGGCCACGTCGCATCGGTTCATGCCTAAGCCAAAAAGGACTCGATCAATTCGGCCAACTCATGGGGCTGATCGTGGTGCAGCATGTGTCCCGTGTTGGGCATGGAGATGTTCCAACTGGCTGACCACGCTCACCCGTTGTAAAAATTCCGCTCGACCGTATTGGCCCTTGGTCCAGGTTTTCAAGCTGTCGTCGCTGGCAAGCACCACCAAGGTGGGCGCGCTGATGCGTTGGTAAACGGCTTTGGCTTCTTCGGCTTGATAGAGTTGTGCATTGACCACCTTGTGGGCGGGGTGGCCGCGCACAACCCACTGGCCGTCTGACTGTGCTTGGGCCCAGTGCGCTGACAACCAAAGGGCTTTGTCGGCACTGAGGCGATGGTTGTTCTTCATCAGCCTTTGCACCACACCGGCTTGGTTGGGGTATGGGCGCAAATCCATTTCGCCTTGACGAAGTTGTCGCAATTGGTCCAGCCACTGTGCATACCGCCCAGGGGCTTGGGCAGGGATGGTCGCGGCCAAGCCAAAACCTTCTAAATTGACCAAGCGGCGAATTCGATCGGGGCGAATACCGCTGTAGAGCATGGCCACATGGCCTCCCATGCTGTGGCCGATCAGGTCAATGGCTCGATCTGGGCTGATTTGGTCCAGCAAGGCATCGAGGTCGGCCAGGTAGTCGGGGAACCAAAAGTTGTCAATCGCACCGGCATCGCTCAGGCCATAGCCACGCCAGTCGGGAGCCACGATCCAGCGATCTGTGCGCATGGCGTCAACCACAAATTGAAACGACGCCGACACATCCATCCAGCCATGCAGCATGAGCACAGGGGGTACGCCGGTTTGGGGCTGGCCCCATTGGCGCAGGTGGTATTGCAGGCCGCGAATGGGGATAAACGAGGAGCTTGAAGCTTTCTGGACTTGATACATTCCACCGATCATAAGGACCTTGCGCATGACGGCTTCTCCCCACATGGACCACCACATTGCCATGCACTCGGGCATGCAGTGGCAAGTACCCGCACAATTCAACATGGCCCATTGGTGTTCGCGCCGTTGGGCCGGTTCGCCGTCCACTGCCGGACTGACCGCCATCGTGACCCATCAGGCGGTGGGCGAGGCGCAACATCACACCTTTGCACAGTTGCAAAGCGCTGCCAATGCTTTGAGCCACCACTTGCTGGCCTGTGGGGTGCAGCGGGGCGATCGGGTGGCTTTGGTATTGCCCCAATGTTTTGAGACCGCCGCCATCCACATTGCCGTGCTCCAAATGGGGGCGGTGTCCATGCCTTTGTCGCAACTCTTTGGCCCCGAGGCCTTGGCCTTTCGCTTGCATGACAGCCAAGCCGTGGCGGTGTTTGTCGATGCGGCCTCGGTGCCCGCTGTGTTGGCGGTGCGTGGTCAAACGCCGCACCTGCGCCATGTCATTGGTCTGGGCGAGGGGGTGGTGCAAGCCGATCAGGTGGTCCACCACCTGAGCGAATTGACGAGCGCAGACTTTGAACTGTACGAGACCCAGGCCCAAGACCCGGCCATCCTGATCTACACCAGCGGCACCACGGGTAACCCCAAGGGCGCTTTGATCCCGCATCAAGCCATGGTCGGCAATTTGACGGGCTTTGTGTGCAGCCAAAACTGGTTTGGTTTTGGCCCAGGCGCAGTGCCCGACGATCCGCTACACCCATGGCCAACAACCACCCAACCCCTGGGACCAGGCATGGCCATGTCAGAGGCTGAGCGCACCAGTGCAGCGGTGTTCTGGTCACCTGCCGATTGGGCTTGGACAGGGGGCTTGCTTGATGCCTTGATGCCCAGCTTGTACTTTGGCCGACCGATCGTGGCATGGCGGGGCCGTTTCAGCCCGGAACTGGCTTTTTCGCTGATGCAGCGGCATGGGGTGACCCACAGCTTTTTGTTCCCCACCGCCCTCAAGGCGATGATGAAGGCCTATCCGCAGCCCCGTAAAACTTTCCGTTTGCGCTTGCAAGCCATCATGAGCGCGGGCGAGGCCGTGGGCGACACCGTGTTCCTTTATTGCCAGCAGCAATTGGGGGTGATCGTCAACGAAATGTTTGGCCAAACCGAAATCAATTACATCGTCGGCAACTGCGCCATGAACGGCCACACCGATCAAGGCGTGGGCTGGCCAGCGCGCCCTGGGAGCATGGGCCGGCCTTACCCCGGCCACCGGGTTGATGTGATCGACGAGCGCGGGGAGGTGTGTGCCGATGGGGAGGTTGGCGAAGTGGCCTTGCACCGGCGGGATGTTCACGGCCATGCGAACCCGATTTTCTTTTTGGGATACTGGCGCAACCCGCAAGCGACGACCGATAAATTCACCGGCGATTGGTGCCGCACCGGTGACCTGGCCACCCGTGACGCGCAGGGCTACCTGTGGTATCAGGGCCGATCGGACGATGTGTTCAAGGCGGCTGGTTACCGCATTGGCCCCAGCGAAATTGAAAACTGCTTGCTCAAGCATGACGCCGTGGCCAATGCCGCCGTGGTTCCCAAACCCGATGCACTGCGCGGTAACCTGGTCAAGGCCTTTGTGGTCTTGTCGCCTGGATTCACCCCCAGCGATGAGCTGGTGCAAGCACTGCAAAACCATGTGCGCGGCCAGTTGGCACCTTATGAATACCCCAAGGAAATCGAATTCATCGATGCCTTGCCCATGACCACCACCGGCAAGGTGCAACGGCGGGTCTTGCGTTTGCAAGAGGAGCAGCGCGCCCAGCGCCAAACACCGGCTTGAAGCATGGCCCCAGGGTCGTGGGTGGCCCAACAGTAAACTCGCGGCCATGAAAGCCCTGCAACTCAACCCTGTCCGCTTGGGTCAAAGCGATTTGCATGTCACCCCCATTTGCCTGGGCACCATGACCTTTGGCGAGCAAGTGGACGAGGCCACCGCCCACGCCATCATGGACCGCTCGCTGGCCTTGGGGGTCAACTTCATTGACACGGCAGAGATGTATTCGGTGCCCACCCGTGCCGAAACCTATACCGTGACCGAGTCCATCATCGGCCGCTGGCTGGCCCAGCACCCGGGTCTGCGCCAACGTCTGGTCTTGGCCACCAAGGTGGCAGGCCCCTCGCGCGGCACGCCGTGGGTGCGCAAAGGTGAGGGCATGACGGCCAAAGACATATTGGTGTCATGCGATGCCAGCTTGAAGCGTTTGCAAACCGATGTGATTGACCTCTACCAAATCCATTGGCCCGAGCGCCATGTGCCCGCCTTTGGGGCGATGTACTACGACCCCCAAAAAGAGACCTCGGTCACCCCCATCCATGACCAACTTCAGGCCCTGGCCAGCTTGGTCCAGCAGGGCAAGGTGCGCTACATCGGCCTGTCCAACGAAACGCCTTATGGCGTGCACGAATTTGTGCGGCTCGCCGAGCAGCACGGCCTGCCGCGCATTGTGTCGGTGCAAAACCCCTACTGCCTGACCAACCGCAGCTATGAAAACGCGTTGGACGAAACCATGCACCGCTTGGGCGTCTCCTTGTTGGCCTACTCCCCCCTGGCTTTTGGTGCCCTGAGCGGCAAATACGACGATTTGGGTTTTCACGACAGCCAACCCACGCTGGGCCGCTTGGCCAAGTTCGATGCCATGAAAGCCCAACGCTGGGGCCGCTCTGAGTCGCTGGCGGCGGCCCGCCGCTACAACGCCTTGGCCCGCGACAACGGCATGACCCCCACTCAAATGGCCTTGGCCTTTTGTTACACCCAGTGGCGGGTGGCCAGCACCATCATTGGCGTGACAT
>RFNL01000296.1 GCA_009927195.1 Betaproteobacteria bacterium
GCGCAAGACTTGCAAGAAATGATGGTCGCCGCCGCACTGGCCAGCCTGCCACCGCACATGCTGGATAAATTGGCCACCCTGGGGGCTGCGCGCCCCGGTCACACCGCGGGACGCAGTGGCCAAACCCGGGCCGGTCAGCAGCGCGGCAGGCCCTTGCCCCCGCGACCTGGCCGCCCGGGCGGCCATGCGCGCTTGCATGTGCTGGCCACCTTGCGATCCGCCGCACCGCGCCAGCGCTTGCGCCAACACCAACTGCCCGCAGGCGCACCGCGGCCCAGACTGCAAATCAGGTCGGAAGACTTTCACCTCCAGCGTTACCAACAGCGCTCCGCCAGTTGCCTGATCTTGGCCTTGGATGCCTCAGGTTCTGCCGCCCTGCACCGCTTGGCCGAGGCCAAGGGTGCAGTGGAGTTGTTGCTGCAACAGTCGTATGCCCGGCGCGACAGCGTTTGCATCGTCGCCTTTCGCGGTGCACAGGCCCAATTGCTGTTGCCCGCCACCCGCTCTTTGGTGCGGGCCAAACGCGCCATGACCGGATTGCCCGGTGGCGGCGGCACCCCGCTGGCAGCGGCCCTCAAAATGGCCTGCGAACAAGCCGCCCAATTAAAGCGTCAGGGCGTGACCCCGATCCTGGTGGTGCTCAGCGATGGCCGCGCCAATGTCAGCTTGCAAGGCCTCGGTGGACGCGCCCAAGCCCAAGCCGATGCCCAGGTGTGGGTGCGGCAATGGCAGCAAAGTGGCCACCGCGCTTTGTGGATCGACACCAGTGTGCAAGCCGACGCCCAAACCCAGGCGCTGGCCTGCCTGATGGGGGCGCAATACCTGCCCATGCCACAGGTGCAAGCCCAACGCATGGCCCGCGCCATGGACCATTTGATCGCTGACCCATCGGCCCGATAAGGCCCTGAACTGCCCATGTATGAGCGCCTCTACCCCGGCATGTCATGGCCGCAATACAGAGCGCATTGGCCGCTCGCTCCGCACAGCCAGTTTGTGCATGCGGGGGCCATTGACTGGCATGTCCAAATCATGGGCCAAGGCCCGGTCATGTTGCTGTTGCATGGCACGGGCTCGGGCAGTTTCAGCTGGCGTGGCTTGATGCCGCTGTTGGCCCCGCACTTCACGGTGATCGCGCCCGACCTGCCCGGTCATGCCTTCACCAGCCGAGGCCCGCCCGAGGCCTTGTCCTTGCCCGGCATGGCCCAAGGGTTGAGGGCCTTGCTGGGGCAACTCCAATTGAGACCTCAAGTCCTCGTGGGTCATTCGGCGGGTGCCGCCATAGCCGCGCAGATGGTGTTGGAACAAGCCCCATTCGCCCATAGCCGTCTGATTGGCCTGAACCCGGCTTGGTTGCCCTTGCCCGGCGCAGCGTCTTGGTTGTTTGGGCCAGCCGCTAAACTGGCCGAACTCAACCCCTTGTCGGCCTGGGCCACGGCCAAACTGGCCGGCCAGTCCGGAGCCATGGACCGCTGGATGGCGCGCACCGGCTCACAACTCGATGCCCAGGGCCTGGACCTCTACACCCAGGTGTTGAGCCATCCCGGCCATGTGCATGGGGTGTTGTCGATGATGGCGGCTTGGCGGCTCAAACCCCTGGCGGCCCGCTTGCATTTGATCCGCAACCCGGTTTTCATGGCGATTGGCAGCAACGACCAAACCATTCCACCCGCTTTGGCCCAAGAAGCCTGCCAGCGCTTACCCCAGGCCCAAAAATCCCTGCAAATGGGGCTGGGACATTTGGCCCATGAGCAAGACCCGCTGGGCACGGTGCAACAGATTTTGCGCTGGAGCCAGCCAACGCCTGCCACACCCGCCTGACACGACCCCCGGCCAATCCCTCATCGGGCCCGAACCAATTGCTTGACCGCCGCCACCGCATCGTTGGCATCGGTGAAGATGGCATCGGCCCCCAGGTCCTGAGGGTGCATGGATTTGAGCGAAAAAATTGGTCCACCCAACACCACCAGGGTCTGGCGGTTGCCCGAGCTTTTGCGCAGGTTGGCAATCAGGCCCGGCAAGGCGGGCAACTGTGCATCCAGCGCCACCGAAATGCCCACCACATCAAACCATTCGTTGGCCACGGCCCGCAACAGTTCGGACTCGGTGGAGGATATTTCCAACACCACCTCGGTGCCGGCTTGGCGAAAAAACTCCGCCACAATGGTCAAACCCAAAAAGTGCTGGGAGCCTGGCGCACACGCCAGCATCAACCGATCTTTATCGCCCTCAGCATGGTGCTTCAGCGGCGACTCATAGCCCAGGCGGTAGATTGTTTGGTGCATGATGGCCAAGCCGCAAGTCACTTGGGTGAAACTGCAACGGTCTTGCTCCCACAACACGCCCAAATGACGGGCCGCAGGGGTGATCAACGCCAAAAAAATCTGGTCTTGTGGCACGCCCCTGGCGCTCAAGTCGTCCACGATGGCATTGGCCCTGAGTGCATTGTTGTCCAGACAGTGCTGGGTGAAGGTCTTGAATTCAGCTAACTCGTCCAATGGCGCGGATGGCCTTTGGATTTGCGGGCTTTTGGAGAGGAAGTTCTGGACATTGAGCAAGCGCGGGATGATTTGCTTTTCGATCACCGTCAACAAAGAGTCCTTGCAATCGTCCTCCAACCTGGGGCCAGGCTTGAAGCCTTTTGAATGCCCACCCAAGCCGTTGAACTCAGACATGTATGTTCCTTGCAGCAATTGCGCGCACCTTCGGGGAGGTGAACACCAGGGCGTCAGTGCGCCAGCGAAATAGCGATCCGGTTCGCAACTGCTGGGCAATTTATAGGATTTTTCAAGCCTTGCAACAAGCGTGGCAAACCCTAGCGCGGGCTTTTAGGGTATCTATAGGCCCTCAAAGGACCCAAAAATCAGTGATAACCCTTGGTCAAAATACCCATTCAACCAAGTTTGGATGTTCAAGGCGAGGGCAGGCCGCCAAAAGGGCCATTGAGCACCGTGGTTTGGTAGTTGAGCACCGAGGCAATCGACACCCACACCCCGTAAGGCAGCAGCAGCCAACTTGCCCAGCGCGACAAACGCCACAGGCCCAGCACCAGCAGCACGATCGAGGCCCACAAAAAAACCACCTCGATCAAAGCCCAATCGGGGCGTTGCCATTTGAAGTACAGGGCGCTCCACAACACGTTGAGTCCGGCATTGAAGCCAAACAAAACCGCGACCCGCCAGCGCTGGGCGCGGGTTTCGCTGGCCTGCCAAGCCAACCAGCCACTGATGGCACACAAGGTGAAGATGACCGTCCAGATCACGCCAAAGGCAGCGTCTGGCGGCTTCCATGGCGGTTGGCGCAATGAAAAATACCAGGGACCCAAATCGGTCAAGGCCGCACCAATGCCTGCAGTGGCATAACTCAAGGCCACGGCCACGGCCAAACGAAATAGCGCTTGTCGGTTCATGGCGCGTATTTTCGCCCTAAACCAAATCGACCTGGCCGAGCCCAGGCAAGCACTGGCCAGGGGCGAATCAGGTTCGCGCCAAGCCCAGCAAATGCGCCATGTCCTTGCAGAAGATGCGCACATGCGCCATCGGGTCTTTGCGGGTCAACTCTTTGTTCATGTAAGACTCAAAGGTCAAGCGCTGCACATCGCGATCCTCGCAAATTTTGACGAACTTCTCGCGCCGGCGATCGTTTTGGTACCAAAAATACTGCATCACCCCCAAAATCCAAAACACCTGGCCATGCTGCTTCATAAAGCTCTTTCGACCTTGCTTGAGGCAAGCGCTGTGACCGGTTTTCAGGGTCTGGTGGGCGGCTTGGGCCACCCGCCGGGCGCAGTCCATGGCGTAGTAAATGCCTTCACCCGATGACGGAGCGACCACGCCTGCGGCATCGCCCACCACCACCACATCGCGGCCGTTGTCCCATTGGGGCAATGGCTTGAGCGGTATGGGCGCGCCTTCGCGACGCAGGGTGCGCGCCTCGGTCAAACCCGCAATTTGGCGCAACAGCGCGGTGGCACCGCGCAGTGAGTAACCTTTGTCGGCACTGCCCATGCCCACGCTCATGGTCTTGCCGTGGGGAAACACCCAGCCGTAAAAATCGGGCGAGACCACCCCTTGGTAATAAACATCGCAGCGCGCGGCATCGTAGCCTGGTTGACCTATGGGTGACTCGATGATCTCGTGATAGGCGAATACATACTTGGTTTTGTGTGCATTTGGAATGGCTTGGCGCGCCACCTCTGAGCGCGCCCCATCAGCCCCCACCACCAACCGTGTGCTGACTTTGACCGGCACGTGCGGCTCGGTGGCGGCATGATCTTTGCGCGTCACCGGTGTGTAGTGCACCCACAAAAGACCGTTTTCATCGTGCTCCAGTTTGTCAAAAATCGCCTGGCAACGCTGCGCCCCCGCTTGTGCCGCGCGCGCGCGCAAATACTCATCGAACTCATCGCGGTCGACCATTCCGACAAAGCCGTTGTCGATCGGGATGTCCACTTGGTTATCGGCGGGCGAGATCATGCGGGCACAGCGCACCTT
>RFNL01000390.1 GCA_009927195.1 Betaproteobacteria bacterium
GCCGACTGGATCAGGTGGGCGCAGGTGCGCGAGCCCACCACCAAAAAGAAGGCATCTTGGATTTTTCGATGCATCCAAATGATGCCCGTCAGGCCGCAAAAGACCTCGCGCTGGCCGCGCTGGACCAAGGGGGTGACATCGGTGCAACCGGTGGTCTCTGATCGAATGGGGATGACGCTGTTCATGGGCTGGCCGTTGCACCCGACAAAGGGGAGAGCGTGATGTCTTTTTGCAGCCGGGCCATGCGCAGCTTGCGGATGTACTGGGCGGCATTGATGCCGTATGTCAGGTAGGCCGCCAAGGCCAGCAGCAACTGGTCGGTGGCGCTCCACAGGTTGTGCCACCAGGCCCACAGGTAGGCGGTGTGCAGGGCCAACACGCCCATGCTGACCACGTCCTCCCAAAAAAAAGCTGGCGCAAAAAGATATTGACCGAAAACGACTTTTTCCCAGATTGCCCCGGTGATCATGATCAGGTACAGCACCAAGGTTTTGAGCACCACCGATGCCAGCGCCCAAGTTGTGTTGTCGCCGGTTTGCAGGCTTTGCACCACCAGGTAAAGGCTGATGAGGAAAATCAAAAACTGCACCGGTGCCAACACACCCTGGACCAAGGTCCAAGCGCTTGCATCACGCCGCTCGCGCTGCGCAGGCGTGTATAAAAGCGGTGGGTCGGCGGTTTGCATAGAAAGAATGTAAGTCCAGCGCTACGTGGTGTCAACATGAATTGACATAAAATAAGTTTTATAGGGTTTACACTGAATGCAAGCCGCAGGAATCAAATCACACTTCAGTTTGTTTTTTACGGCGGCATGGGGTGCCGCGTTTAATGCCTGTCATGCGGCAATCGCACCGAACTGTTGGGGTCTGCTGTGGGTCTTTGAGTTGGTCTATTTATTCGAGATGGGTGCTTGCCATGGCGCAGTTCAATGTCGACAGTTCCCCGCCTTTTGGGCAGCGGCAAAGCTGGCCTGTGGGACCGCGCTTGGTCGGCGGTACCACCTTCACGGGCAAGTCTGCCCTGGACGACGCGCAGGTGGAGATCTTGGCGCAGGCCTGCTTGCAAAGCCTGGATGCAGCCAAGCGGGTGGTGGTGGGGTGGCAGCGCCAAGGCCAGTCCCTGGCCGATATTTATTTGCGGGGCATCGCGCCTTGCGCGCGCTTGGTGGGCCAGTGGTGGAGCGCCGATCGGCTTGACTTCGCCATGACCACCATTGTCTCGGCGCACTTGCAGCAAATCTTGCACGACTTCAGTGCCGATTTTTTGCAAGAGTCGGCACAACCCCTGAATGGCTGGGCTGTGCTTTTGCTCACCGAGCCGGGGGCGCAGCACAGCATGGGCTTGTTCATGCTGAGCGAATTTTTCAGACGCGATGGCTGGACGGTGACGATGGCGGTTCCCCAGGACATGGCGGAGTTCAAACGCCTGTTCCAGGCCGACTGGTTTGATGCAGTCGGCGTGTCACTGAGCACCGACCGCCACTTGCAAACCCTGACCTCGGCTTTGCGCCAGCTCAAGGAAAGCTCACTCAACCAGGGCGTGCAACTGTTTGTCGGTGGGCCCATGGCTTTGCGTGAACCTGCGCGGCTCAAGGGCATGCCCGCCGAGGTGGTGGCCATGGAAGCGCCGGCCACGGTGAAATGGATGCGTCAGCGCATGCCCATGACCCCATTGTTGGCGGGTCACGCCGTTGAAGTGTGAAAATTTACATCAATGAACTGTCAAATTCACGGTTTTGTTCAGACGACATAGGCTTAAATTGAAGTGACATATTCAAGCGTCAACTCTTTGATACTTGATCACCTTCGGGTGGCATCATGAAATTGCCCGCGCTGGATTCTTCGACCTTTTCCCAGTTGCTTGGCGCGGTGTCGGACATCACCTTGGTCATGGATGCGCAAGGGGTGATTGAAGACGTGTCAACCGCGCCTGACAAGTTGGCCTCATTGGGCTGCCAAAGCTGGATTGGCCGGCGTTGGTTGGACACCGTCACCAGCGAAAGCCGAATCAAGATCCAGGAGTTGTTGCAATCGCAGGGGGTGCCCCAAGAGATGCGCTGGCGCCATGTGAACCATGTTTCGCCCCTGGGCAATGAGGTGGCCTTGCAATATGTGGTCTTGCCTTTGGGGGCGGGTCAATTGTTGGCTATGGGGCGCGACCTGGAAAGCCTGGCCGAGTTGCAGCGCCGCTTGGTCGAGACCCAGCAATCGATGGAGCGCGACTACTTGCGTTTGCGCCACATCGAGGCGCGCTATCGGGTGTTGTTTGACACCTCCTCCGAGGCGGTGTTGATGGTCGATGCCAACAACCAGCGGGTGCTGGAAGCCAATTTGGGGGCCCAAACATTGCTCAAAGAAGTGGGCAAGCGCTTGGTGGGCAAAGATGTGCGCGAATGTTTTCAGGCTGAAAGTCAAGGCGAAGTGCAATCATTGCTGCGCATGGCCCTGGCCACCGGACGCATTGAAATGTGTTCGGCCCGGGTGGCTGGTTTGCCCACCTTGTGGACGGTATCGGCCACGGTGTTTCGACAAGAGGGCGGGGCGCATTGCTTGGTGCGCCTGGTCAGCCGCGAGACCAGCCCAGAAGCTGGCAAAGATCCACAATCCTATGCGGTGCTCAGTGAGGCCATGGCCCATTTTCCGGATGGCTGGTTGCTCACCGATACCGCAGGGATGGTCAAAAGTGTCAATGAAGAGGGCATGGCTTTGCTGGGGTTGACCGCTTCTTCTCAGGTGGTGGGCCAAAACATCGAGCGCTGGTTGTTGCGTGGCGCGGTCGATTGGGGGGTGCTCCATACCAGCCTGCGCCAGCAGTTGCCGGTGCGCCATTTCGCCACCGAGGTGCGAACCCTCTCGGGTGTGACCTTGCCGGTGGAGGTCTCGGCCGTTTGTCTGGCCCGCCCAGAGCCCTTGTACGCTTTCTTTGTGCGGGACATGGACCGCCGCCAGCCAGCTTTTGTTGCGAACACGCCGGTGTTGGCCAGTCCTTTTGCCGAGCTGTCCCAATTGGTGGGCCGCCGCCCGATCAAAGACATCGTGGGCGATACGGTGGACACGATTGAGCGCATGTGCATTGAAGCCGCCTTGGAGTTGACCCACAACAACCGCGCCTCTGCGGCGGAAATGCTGGGTTTGTCGCGCCAAAGCCTGTACGTCAAGCTACGCCGATTCGGCATGGTGGCAGAGGCTGAAGCGGAAAACACCTGAAAGTGTCAAGCTGAATGGGCGGTCAGTGTCAACCCTTGTTGACATTTTCTGGCTTGTCTTCACAATGGGGCCATGGACACCCAACCGCTCGCCCTCAACGCCCTTTCCGCCAGGCCGAGCTTGGGCACGGTGGCCGAGTTGCTCAAACCCATCACCTGGTTTCCGCCCATGTGGGCCTTCGCCTGTGGCGCGGTGGCTTCGGGACAAGACTTGGGGGCACATTGGGTCCAACTGGTGTTGGGCCTGATCCTCACCGGCCCATTGGTTTGCGCCAGCAGCCAGGCCGTCAACGACTGGTTTGACCGCCATGTCGACGCCATCAACGAGCCCATGCGGCCCATCCCATCCGGCCGCATGCCGGGGCGTTGGGGCTTGGGCATTGCAGTGGGCTGGACCTTGCTATCGCTTTTGTGGGCCACGCTCATGGGGCCATGGGGATTTGCGGCCTGTGCTTTGGCCATTGCCTTGTCTTGGGCCTACAGCGCGCCTCCGGTGCGTTTGAAAAACAATGGCTGGTGGGGCAATGCCGCTTGCGCCTTCAGCTACGAAGGGTTGGCCTGGCTGACGGGCACGGCTGTGATGTGGGGAGGGCAATCGCCCGGTGCGCAATCCGTGGCGTTGGCTTTGCTCTTTAGTTTGGGGGCGCATGGCATCATGACCCTCAACGATTTCAAGGCCATGGAGGGGGATCGCCGCATGGGCGTGGCATCGCTGCCGGTGCAGTTGGGGACCCATGGTGCGGCCCGCATGGCCTGTGGCTTGATGGTGCTGGCGCAATTGGCCGTGGTGCTTTTATTGGCTTTTTGGCGCTTGCCGGTGCATGCCTTGGTGGTGCTGTGCTTGGCCTTGGCACAGTGGCCGCTGATGTTCAGGTTTTTGCGCCAACCGGTTGAGCGTGCTTTGCACCTGAGCGCGTTTGGCGTGCCCTTGTTTGTCAGCGGCATGATGGTCAGTGCCTGGGGTCTGCGCCAACTCCAAGCCATACCCATGGTGCTGGAGGCGGTGTGAGCACCCCCATGTTTGGCTGGTTCCAAATTATTCGCTTGGGCTTGGTCCAAGCGTGTTTGGGGGCGGTGGTGGTGGTGACCACTTCCACCCTCAACCGCATCATGGTGGTCGAATTGGCCTTGCCCGCTTTGTTGCCGGGTTTTTTAGTGGCTTGGCACTATGCGGTGCAAATGGTGCGGCCGCGCATGGGTTTCGGCGCTGATAAAGGCCGCCGCTGCACCCCTTGGATGATGGGGGGCATGCTGGTCTTGGGGTTGGGTGGTGTGTTGGCCGCCACAGCCACCGTGTGGATGGGCAGCCAGACCTTGTATGGTGGCTTGTTGGCCTTGTTTTCTTTTGCCTTGATCGGTTTGGGGGTCAGCGCCTGCGGCACCTCTTTGCTGGCCTTGATGGCCAAGCAGGTGCCCCAAGAGCGGCGCGCGCCGGCCGCCACCACAGTTTGGATGATGATGATTTTGGGCTTTGCTGTGACCGCTGGCGTGGTGGGCAAGCTGATCGATCCCTACACCCCGCAGGTGCTGTTGCAGGTGTCGCTTGGCTTGAGCATCTTGACCAGTTTGATCACCGCGCTGTGCCTGAGGGGGTTGGAGAAACCAGCAACGTCGCCTGCGGAACCTGACCCGGAGGCGCAGCCCGGTTTACAACGGCAAAACTTCAAAGCGGCCTTGCAGGAGGTGTGGTCTGAGCCGGCAGCGCGCACCTTCACCGTGTTTGTGTTCACCTCCATGCTGGCCTACAGCGCCCAGGATTTGATTTTGGAGCCCTTTGCCGGGGCGGTTCATGGCTTTTCGCCGGGGCAAACCACCCAACTCTCGGGCTTTCACCACATGGGTGTGTTGTTGGGCATGCTGGCGGTGGCCGCTGCGGGATCGCGCTGGGCAGATGGACGACTGGGTTCGGTGCAGGCCTGGATGGTCGGTGGATGTTTGGCTTCGGCCTTGGCCACCGTGGGGTTGTGCAGCGCGGCCTTGTC
>RFNL01000192.1 GCA_009927195.1 Betaproteobacteria bacterium
TCCGTGCCCCGCGCACAGGCGGTGTGATAGGCCAACAACTGCAAGGGCACCACATGCAGCAGGGGTGACAAGCGCCGTAGTGCTCAGGCATGCGGATGACATGCAGGCCCTCGCCCGACTCGATGCGGGTGTCGGCATCGGCCAGCACATAGAGCACACCGCCACGGGCGCGCACTTCTTGCAAATTGCTTTTGAGTTTTTCCAACAACGCATCGTTGGGGGCTACCGTGACCACTGGCATGGCGCTGGTCACCAAGGCCAATGGGCCGTGTTTGAGTTCGCCCGCCGGGTAGGCCTCGGCATGGATGTAGCTGATTTCCTTGAGCTTCAACGCGCCTTCCAAGGCAATGGGGTAGTGCAGGCCG
The DNA here is from genome assembly GCA_009927195.1 of Betaproteobacteria bacterium. Taxonomy (GTDB): domain Bacteria; phylum Pseudomonadota; class Gammaproteobacteria; order Burkholderiales; family Burkholderiaceae_C; genus Limnohabitans. The sequence goes on from RFNL01000192.1 coordinate 366, forward strand.
CGCCCTAAAAAGAGTGCGTTTTCTTTGCTGGCAAAGTCTTGTGCCCAGGCCATGAGTTGCGGCTCCAGGGCCAGTACGCTTTGCAAGGCCACAGGCAGATGACGCATGGCTTTCAGGTGCTGTGCCTCATCGGCCTGGGCCAAGCGGCCTTTGGCTTGTGCCAGCGCCAGGGTGAGCAAAAACAAGCCGGCCAGTTGGGTGGTGAAGGCCTTGGTCGAGGCCACCCCAATTTCCACCCCAGCGCGGGTGATGTAGGCGAGCGCACATTCGCGCACCATGGCCGACGTGGCCACATTGCAAATGGTGAGGGTGTGCTGCATGCCCAAGCTTTTGGCATGGCGCAGAGCCGCCAAGGTGTCAGCGGTTTCACCCGATTGGCTGATGGTGACCACCAAAGAACGCGGGTGGGGCACAGAGTCGCGGTAGCGGTATTCGCTGGCCACCTCGACCTGGGTAGGTATGTGGGCCATGCTCTCCAGCCAATATTTGGCAGTACACCCACTGAAATAACTGGTGCCACAGGCCAATATGAGGACCGAATCGATATCTTGAAACACCCGATGTGCATTGCGGCCGGGCTGGCAGTTGGGGCCGTCAAACAACTCCGGCACGATGCCTTCAATGCCTTCCAAGGTGTCGGCAATGGCGCGCGGCTGCTCGAAAATTTCTTTTTGCATGTAGTGGCGATAGGGGCCCAACTCGGCCGCACCGCTGTGGGCATGCACGGTTTGCACCGCGCGCTGCACAGGTTGGTGCTGGGCATCCACCATCCAATGCTTGCCCATTTGCACATCCACCACATCGCCCTCTTCCAGGTAAACGATTTGATTGGTCACACCAACCAGGGCCATGGCATCGCTGGCCAAAAAGTTTTCGCCGTGCCCCACGCCCAACACCAAGGGCGAGCCTGCGCGTGCACCCACCACCCGGTGCGGCTCATCTTTGGCAATGACGGCGATCGCATAAGCACCGCGCAATTGACCGACGGCCGACTTCACCGCTTCGAACAAATCGCCCTGGTACAACGCATCGATCAGGTGCGCTACGACCTCGGTATCGGTTTGGCTGACAAAGGCGTAGCCTTTGGCTTGGAGTTGGCTGCGCAGTGCCTCGTGGTTCTCGATGATGCCGTTGTGCACCAAGCCGATGCGCCCTTTGCCCTGGCCTGCTGGCACTCCAGGCCCAGAGCTGAAATGCGGATGGGCGTTATGCTCTGCGGGTGCGCCATGGGTGGCCCAGCGGGTGTGGGCGATGCCGGTGGTGCCTTGCAAACCATTGGTGGGAGACGTCACCTGAGCCATCAACTCGGCCACACGATTGGTGCTGCGCGCCCGCTGCAAGCCAGCCGCCTGGCCCATTTGCGCCTGCGCCGCATTCACGGCCACGCCGCACGAGTCATAACCGCGGTACTCCAAGCGCTGCAGGCCTTGGACCAAGATGGGAACGATGTTGCGGCTGGCAACCGCGCCGACAATACCGCACATGGGCAGATCTCCTCGTTTGGGCAGTACTTTATGCCCTTGGCGCTGAAAATTTCACTTGATTTTCGATTTATTTTGGAATTTAATTTCACATACGGTTTTTAGTGATGTTTTATTTCAAAAAATAGCTGCCAATGAAACCCATTGAATTGGACGAGATTGACCTGCGCTTGCTGGACCAGCTGCAACGCGATGCCACCTTGAGCAACCAAGCCCTGGCCCAACAAGTGCACGTCTCGGCCCCCACCTGCCTGCGCCGGGTCAAACGCCTGTGGGACAGCGGTTTGATTCAAGGCCAGGTGGCCTTGCTCAACCCCGAACGCATGGCGCAAACCCTGGGCCATGGATTG
>RFNL01000031.1 GCA_009927195.1 Betaproteobacteria bacterium
CATGCGTGAATGCTTTGTCGATGAGTTGGCGCTGGCCGCAGGCAAAGACCCGTTGGCATTTCGCATGGCCGCTTTGGGTCAAAAGTCGCCGCGCGATATGGCCATCTTGCAAGCCGTGGCCAAGGCCGCCGATTGGGGTGGTCCCTTGCCCAAAGGGGTGTTTCGCGGCATTGCCGAGACCGAAGGCTACGGCAGCTACACCGCTTGCGTGTGCGAGGTGTCGGTCAGCGACAAAGGCGAGGTCAAGATCCATCGCGTGGTGATTGGCATCGATCCCGGTCATGCGGTCAACCCGGACAACATCGATGCCCAGTTGCAAGGCAGCGTGGTGCATGGTTTGAGCGCCATTTTCTGGGGCGAGATGACGGTGAAAGATGGCCGCATCGAGCAGTCCAATTTCCACGACTACCGTTTGATGCGCTTGAACGAAATGCCAGTGGTCAAAACCGTGATCGCACCCACCGGTGGTTTCTGGGGCGGAGTGGGCGAGCCCACCCAAGCGCCGCTGGCCCCCGCTTTGTGCAACGCGATTTTTGCCGCCAGCGGCAAACGGGTGCGCTCGCTGCCGCTGAAAAACCACGGCATGTCGCTCAAAGCCTGATGCCCCAGACCTCCCACCAAGCGCGCCGCCGCGCTTGGCTTCGCCACAGCTTGGGTTGCTGGGCCGCGCTGGCTTTGCGTCCCAGGTCAAGGCCCAGGGCATGGTCTCGGGCAAGTTGCTGAGCCTGTCCCAAATGCTCGACCCCATCGTGGCCGGTGCCAAACTGGTGCGCGCCGATGTGCACATCGAAACGGTCATCCTGGCCGACAACGGCCTTTCGGTGCCGTTTCGGGTGTGGGTCGACAGCCCCATGACGGCGCAAAACCATGTCACCCACCTGTGGTTGTTGTCTCAGCGCAACCCGGTCACGGTGATGGCCAAAGCGCACCTGGGCCCGCACTCGGGTCGGGCCGAATTGAGCACCCGCTTGCGCTTGGCCGGTGGCCAGCAATTGGTGGCCTTGGCGCGTTTGTCCTCGGGCGAATTCCGCTACGAGTTGGCCGATTTGATCGTGACCGAAGCCGGTTGCGTGGACAGCAGTTGAGCATGGCCCAAGCCCGTTTTGACATGCCCGCCCAGGTGCGCGCTGGCGAAGTTTTTAAACTGCGCTTGCTGATCCAACACCCGATGGAGACAGGCTACTTGCTCGACTTGAACAACCAGCGCATCCCCCGCAATGTGATCACCGATTTGCGCTGCACGTATTTGGGCCAAGAGGTGTTTCGCATCGAGCCCTCATCGGGTTTGTCGGCCAACCCGTACATGGAGTTTTTTTTACGCGCCACCCAATCGGGTGATATCCGCATTGATTGGGTGGACGACCGTGGCGAGCGCGGTCAGCTCACGCGCACGCTCAGCGTGGTTTGAGGCCTTGAATCAGCTGGCGCATGTTTGGCTTGGCCTGCTGGGCCGTGTCCGTGGCAAGTCGTGTGCAGGTGTTCAAGGAAAACCCATATCTGTCAACTTTGACGGTACAGGCCGCGTTTTGGGGAACAAGGGGCAAATCCATTGCCCCTATCTTCACAACCAGGGGTTGTCATGAAAGCACACATCGCCGCTCTCTCTTTGGCCACTTTGGCGCTGGCCCTGCCGGCACAGGCCCAAACCGTCGTCACCCAGATCACCTACCGCACCGGTGGGGGCTGGTACCACGGCGGGGGCCACCACGGGCATGGTTATGGGCGTTGGGCTGGCCCTTTGCTTGGGGCTGCGGTAATCGGTGGCTTGGTCTATGCCAACCGGCCCCAGGTCTATGCCGAGCCGGTCTACATCAATGCGCCGCCCCCGCCACCCCGCGTGGCTTATTTTTGCAGCGCCTATCAGCAGTACTACCCCAATGTGGCCAGCTGTCCGGTGCCTTGGCAAATGGTCTCTTACTGAGC
>RFNL01000030.1 GCA_009927195.1 Betaproteobacteria bacterium
GTGGCCTTGCTCAAGAAAAAACCCAAGCCCACCGACCAAGACATTGATGCGGCCATGGGCAACATCTGCCGTTGCGGTACCTACGCCCGCATTCGCACCGCCATCCACGCCGTGGCCAAGAAAGGGGTGCGCGCATGACACAGCTTGACACCCAAAGCACCGGCCTGGCCCGGCGCGACTTTCTCAAGGTCTCGGCCACCACAGCCGCTGGCCTGTCCCTGGGCTTTTACTGGCCTAACCGTGGTGACGCCGCCGAAACCCCCAAGCTCAACGCCTGGATTGAAATTCAGGCCGATGAGACTGTCATCATCCGCTACGCCCGTGCCGAAATGGGCCAGGGCAGCCGCACGTCGGCCCCCATGCTGGTGGCCGACGAACTCGAGGCCGATTGGAAAAAAGTGCGTATCGAGTACGCCACTGCGCATGAAAACCTGCGCACCAAGCGTGCCTATGGCGACATGGCCGCGGTGGGCAGCCGCACCATCCGTAACTCGCAAGAGTATTTGCGCAAAGCCGGCGCCACTGCCCGCGAGATGCTGATTGCCGCCGCCGCCAACCAGTGGGGTGTCCCGGTCAGCGAATGCACCGCTGCATTGGGCAAGGTGCACCATGCGGCGAGCAAACGCAGTCTGTCCTACGGCAAGCTTGCCGCCGCAGCGGCCCAATTGGAAGCGCCCAAAGAGGTCAAGCTCAAAGACCCCAAGGATTGGAAAATCATTGGCAAGCCCTTGCCCCGGGTCGATATTCCTGACATCGTCACCGGCAAAATCCGCTATGGCATCGATGCCCAGGTGCCAGGCATGATGTATGCCGCTGTCGCCGCTTGCCCGGTGTTCAACGGCAAGGTCAAGGCCATGGACGCGTCCAAGGTGGAAAACCGCCGTGGCATCGTCAAAGTCCTCAATCTGGGCGAGTTCGTTGCGGTGGTGGCCAACAACTGGTGGCGCGCCAAAGAAGCGCTGCGCGAAGTGGCCATTGATTGGGAGACCGGCGACCATGGTCAACTCAACAGCGCGGCCATCATGGCCAGCTTCAAGGCCGGCATGGGCCAAGCCGAGTTGGCCGTCGCACGCGACGATGGCAACACCGTGCAGGCCCTGGCCAGCGCAGACAAAGTCCTCGAAGCCGAGTACTACACCCCCTACCTGGCGCACGCCACCATGGAGCCCATGGTGTGCACCGCCTGGTTGCAAGGTGACAAGCTCGATGTCTGGACATCGACCCAAAACCCCGAGGGCACCTTGGCCGTGTCAGCGGCCACCGCGGGGGTGGCCCAAGACAAGGTCACCGTGCACCCGATGCAACTCGGTGGTGGATTGGGGCGCAAGAGCCCGCAAGACTTCACCCGCCAAGGCGTGATGATTGCCAAGGCCATGGCGGGCACGCCCGTCAAGATGGTGTGGAGCCGCGAGGAAGACATCCAGCACGACCTGTACCGCCCCGCCAGTTTGGTGCGCTTCAAAGGCGGCCTGGACAAAGATGGCAAGCTCAATGCCTTGCACATCCGTGTCAGCGCGCCTTCCATTCTGGCCACCTTGCTGCGCTTGCCTTTGCCCAAAGGGGTGGACGGTCAAGCCGTGGCCAGCTTCAATGACCATCCTTACGACATCCCCAACAGCTTGGTTGATTACGCCCAGCGCAACAGC
>RFNL01000029.1 GCA_009927195.1 Betaproteobacteria bacterium
TGCCCTGATCCAAGAGGTGGCCTGGACGGAGCTGGGCGAGATCGCCGCCCTCAACGCCCCTGGCGGCTTCTCGCCGGTCGAGGCCTATGCCGCCCACCGCCACCGTTTGGCCGTCGATGTGGCGCGTTTTGACCCGCGCGTGGCCCAGCGCATGGCCTTGGGCCAAGGGGTGAGTGCGGCCGACTACCTGACCATGATCGACCGGCGCCAAGCCTGGATCGCGCGCTCGAATGCAGCCATGCAAGCCTTTGATGCGGTGATCTGCCCCACTGTTCCTCTGGTGGCACCGCCCATTGCTGACACCTGTGACACCGACGTGGCTTTTTTTGCCGCCAACCGCCTGCTCTTGCGCAACACCTTCGCCATCAATTACTGGGATGGCTGCGCCATCAGCCTGCCTTGCCAAGCCGCCGGCGATTTGCCGGTGGGTTTGATGCTGGCGCGGGCCAACGGCCAAGACAGCGATTTGCTGGGCGTGGCCAAGGCCGTCGAGAGCACCTTGGCAGGTGCTTGAAACCCCCACACCCAGATGGCAAACCTGCGAAAGGACACCCCATGATCTCCAACACCGCCATGGTCTGCCTGTTGATCGCTGGTCTCATGCCCTTATTGGCCACGGCCGTGGCCAAGTGGGGTTTTGACCACTATGACAACCACAATCCGCGCCAATGGTTGGCCCAGCAAGACGGGGTGCGGGCGCGCGCCAATGCGGCCCAGTCCAACGCATTTGAAGCCTTTCCGTTTTTTGCGGTGGGTGTGATCGTGGCCAGTTTGGCCCAGGTCAGTACCGAGCGCATCGCGGTGTTGTCGGCCATCCATGTGCTGGCGCGGTTGTTCTACATCTATTGCTACATCAGCGACCGACCCGCATGGCGCTCTGTGGTGTGGGGCCTGGCCATGGCCTGTGCGGTGGCTTTGTACGCATTGGCCATTGCGGTCTGAAGCGCTGGCCTAAGGACGCACCAAGCGGCACGCTGTGCGAATGCCTTTTTGCTGGCGCATGTCTTCGCAGCGGGCCAGCGCGCGGCGCTCACCCTCGGCCGTGATGCGAATGCCCACCGAGCAGGTGAAGGCCATTTTGTCGCGGTCGGTGTGGCTGTCGTAGGCGACCGCGCAGCGGCCGATCTCGCCCAAGTCCGGTTGGTAATTGCGCCACATGACTTGCAAGGCATCGGGCAATTGGGCAGGGGTCACAAAGTCGGAGGCCAGCGCAAAGGGGGGCCATCCGGCAACCGCCAGACTGAACACCAGCACAAAGATGTTGTTGGGCATGGTTCATCATAAGCGCCAATAACCGCTGGGTTTGACAGGGTATTGCCTGTTTCCAGTCCTTTTGATTGAGTGCGCATAAAAATTCGCGAAATCCCCAAATCGCGCCATCCCATAAGCGTGATAACCTAAATTCCTTTTTTGGGATCCCGAACCCGTCTGATGGGATTTGCTTTTGACACCTCTAAACCAGCAGGAGAGACCGCATGAAACTCGATGTGAACCGACAGGTTCGAGAACTGGACGTGGAACCCGATATGCCCTTGCTATGGGCATTGCGTGACGAACTCGACGTCAAAGGCCCCAAGTTTGGCTGTGGCGTGGCCCAGTGTGGCGCTTGCACCGTGCTGCTCAACGGCGAGCCAGTGCGCTCTTGCTCTTACCCAGTGTCGGCCGCCGTGGGCCAAAAAGTGGTCACCATCGAAGGCCTGGCCCAAAAAGACAAATTGCACCCGGTGCAGCAGGCCTGGATTGACCACCAAGTGCCCCAGTGTGGTTACTGCCAGGGCGGCCAAATTTTGGTCGCA
>RFNL01000266.1 GCA_009927195.1 Betaproteobacteria bacterium
AACTCAAGGTTGAGGTCAAGCGCATATTGTTGGCACGCGCCATGGTCCCGCTGAGCGGCAATCGGCCATTGGTGCAAGCCCTGCAAAAACATGCCAGTGATGTTTTTGGCGAATCCATCCCAGTCGTGGGCACACCGCTCTACACCGATGTGCGCTTGTATGTCGAGCGCGGCATCCCCGGGGTGATTTACGGCGCAGGACCGCGCACGGTGCTGGACTCGCATGCTAAAAGGGCCGATGAACGGCTGAATTTGCAGGACCTGCGCCGTGCCACCCAGGTGGTGGCCCGCAGCCTGCTGGATTTGCTGAATTGATGCCACAAGGCTGTTGAGCCCGTCCTCACCCAATCGACGCTGTCAACGTTATCGCAGGTTCCAAGGGTTCAGGAACCGGTTGGCCGGTTGCATTGGCGTGAACGACCGTCTTGACGGCTGCAGGGTCTCTTAAAAAAGCAGATCCCGGTGTTATTACTTATTTATGTTTCATTTTTTATGTATACAGTTCGCAAAACTGTCCTGAATACGATTTGGACCGGTTCAATCACTGTCTATTTTGAGGAGTTTTGCCATGGCTTTGTCTGTTCACCCGGTTGACGCCCGCTTGCCTTCGGGCAAATTGTTTGTCTTGGGGCTGCAACATGTGCTGGTCATGTATGCGGGCGCGGTGGCCGTGCCGCTGATCATTGGGCGTGCACTCAAACTCAACCCCGAGGACGTGGCATTCCTGATCTCGGCAGATCTGTTTTGTTGCGGATTGGCCACCTTGATACAGTCATTGGGCGCGACCCAATGGTTTGGCATTCGGTTGCCCGTGATGATGGGAGTGACCTTTGCCGCAGTCGCGCCCATGATTTCCATGGCCAACGCCAACCCAGGCAGTGCCGGTGCCCAACTGATTTTTGGCTCAATCATCGGGGCTGGCGTGATCTCCGTTTTGATCGCGCCCTTGGTCAGTCGCTTATTGCGATTTTTCCCACCGGTGGTTACCGGTACCATCATTGCCGTCATTGGCATCAGTCTGATGCGCATCGGCATCCATTGGATTTTTGGCAACCCAGTCGGGCCAACCGCACCCTTATCGTCTCCCCTGAGCATCAACAGTGGTTCGACGCGGCCTTGTCCGCATCGGGTTCAACAGCTTCAGTGTTACCGACCGCGCCCAAAGATTTGGCCCTCATGCCCAAGATGCCCAACCCCAAATACGCCGAATTGACCGGCGTGGGCATTGCCAGTCTGGTGCTGGTTTCCATCTTGATCATTGCACGCTTTGGTCGGGGCTTTTGGGCCAATATTTCGGTACTGTTGGGCATCTCCATTGGCGGCGTGGCCGCCACTGCCATGGGCCTGATGACCTTTGAAAAGGTGGGCAAGGCCGACTGGTTTGACCTGGTCACGCCATTTCACTTTGGCACGCCCATTTTCGAACCGGTGCTGATCTTGACCATGACCCTGGTGATGATTGTGGTGATGATCGAGTCGACCGGCATGTTTTTGGCGCTGGGCGAGATGACTGAACGCTCGGTTGACCAGGCCGCCTTGTCACGCGGTCTTCGCACCGACGGCCTGGGGACGCTGATTGGCGGTATTTTTAACACCTTTCCCTACACCAGCTTTTCCCAAAATGTGGGTCTGGTGGCGGTGACTGGGGTTAAAAGCCGGTTTGTTTGCGTCGCTGGTGGATTGATCATGCTGGCGCTGGGGTTGTTGCCCAAAATGGCTGCCCTGATTGAGTCACTGCCCACGGTGGTGCTGGGCGGCGCCGGCCTGGTGATGTTTGGCATGGTGGCCACCACCGGCATTCGCATTTTGGGCGGGGTCGACTTCAAGCACAACCGGTTCAATGCGTTGATCGTGGCTGTTTCCATTGGCATCGGGATGATTCCGCTGATCGCACCCAACTTCAAGCAGTGGATGCCGCACGCCCTTCACTCTTTGATCGAATCGGGCATCTTGTTGGCATCCATTGCCGCTGTGCTGCTCAACCTTTTTTTCAACGGCGCGCGTGCGGACAACCGAGCAGCGGTTGAAGCGGCCAAACAGGCCGAAGCGCACTGACCGACCAAGCCCTCTCACACCGGTTCGGTCTGCCCCTTGAATGGGCGCAAACCCAGCGTGCAGTCATCTCTGGATTGGCCAATTTCAAGCATTGCGCCTCAACGCTGACCAGCGTTCGCGATCAGACCGGTCAGTGGCGGCCCATGCACCCGGGTTTTCATGGGGCCGTGGTCAAGTCAGACTGTATACAATTTCAAGCGGGTAGATCTATCCGCCGGGTTGATCTGCTGTCCTCAATGCCTACAACGGGTATCGTGGTGCATCGCGCACCACAATGACCGTGCGATGCACGTCAGAGGTGCAATGGGCTTTGGCGGATGGGTGAAAATGCAGAATGTCCGCTCCTCAAACCACCTGCGCTGGGCATCCATATTGCTAAACCCTTTCATCATCATTTAGGAGTTACCATGTCCAAACGCCCCTTTCTCCAGCTTTCCCTTCTCGCCGCCGTGGCGTTATCGGCGAACTGGGCTCTGGCCCAAACCACCCCGATCAAATTCCAACTCGACTGGCGCTTTGAAGGCCCAGCCGCGTTTTTCACCCACCCGGTGGCCGCTGGCTACTTCAAAGATGCCAAACTTGATGTGACTGTCGACGCCGGCAACGGCTCTGGCGGTGCAGTCACCCGCGTGGCCTCTGGCAGTTACGACATGGGTTTTGCCGATTTGGCCGCCCTGATGGAGTTCCACGCCAACAACCCAGACGCACCCAACAAGCCCGTGGCCATCATGATGGTCTACAACAACACACCAGCATCGGTGATGGCGCTCAAAAAGTCGGGCATCAAAGCGCCCGCTGATTTGGCCGGCAAAAAATTGGGCGCACCGGTGTTTGATGCCGGTCGCCGTGCCTTCCCCATCTTCCAAAAGGCCAACGGCATTGGCACCGTGGCCTGGACCGCCATGGACCCACCCCTGCGCGAAACCATGCTGGTGCGCGGTGATGTGGATGCCATCACCGGCTTCACCTTCACCTCGCTGCTCAACATCGAAGCCCGCGGCGTCAAAGCCGAAGACGTGGTGGTCATGCAATACCCCGACTTTGGCGTGAAGTTGTATGGCAATGCCATCATTGCCTCACCCAAAATTTTGAAAGAACATCCTGAAGCGGTGAAAGCCTTCCTCAAGGCCTTTGCCAAAGGCGCCAAAGACGTGATTGCCAACCCCGCCAAAGGGATTGAATCGGTCAAGGCGCGCGACGGCATCATCAACACAGAGCTCGAAATCCGCCGCCTCAAATTGGCCATTGACACCGTGATCAACAGCCCCGATGCGCGCAAAGAAGGTTTTGGCCAAGTCCAAGCACCGCGCATGTCGCTGATGGCTTCGCAAGTTTCGGACGCTTTCAATACCAAGTCACGCGTCAATGCCGATGCCATCTGGAACAGCAACTACCTGCCCAGCGCCAAAGAGCTCGATATCCTGCCCAAAAAGTGAGCGCTTCAATTCATGAATGCCGTGACTGCCGCTGGCGACAACTTCGTCGACTTTCAAAACGTGTGGTTGGCTTACAACGAAGAGTTGCTGGCCCAAAACCACTTTGCCGTTGAAGACATCAACCTGCAGGTTAAACAAGGCGAATTCATTGCCATCGTGGGGCCCTCCGGATGCGGCAAATCCACATTCATGAAACTCACCACCGGATTGCGCCGCCCTACCAAAGGCAGCATCCAAGTGGGCGGCCTGACGGTTGACGGGCCCCTGAAAATCAGTGGCATGGCCTTTCAAGCGCCA
>RFNL01000330.1 GCA_009927195.1 Betaproteobacteria bacterium
CTTGTTGCGCAGCGTGGGCTTGGGTGGTTATGAGCGCCAATACCCCTGGCAGCTGTCGGGCGGCATGCAACAGCGCGCGAGCATTTGCCGCGCCCTGATCCACGAACCCAAAATGCTCTTGCTCGATGAGCCCTTTGGTGCTTTGGATGCCTTTACCCGCGAAGAGCTGTGGTGCACCCTGCGCGACCTGTGGACCGAGCGACGCTTCAATGTGATCTTGGTCACCCACGACCTGCGCGAGTCGGTGTTTTTGGCCGACACGGTGTATGTGATGAGCAAAAGCCCCGGCCGCTTTGTGGTGCGCCGAGAAATTGATTTGCCGCGCCCGCGCGATTTGGAAATCACCTACACCCCGGCATTCACCGATATCGTGCACGACTTGCGCAGCCACATCGGCGCCATTCGCAAAACCTGAGCCGCTTGGCAAGCCCCATGAACCCAAAAACACTCGAACGCTGGTCGCCAATCATCCTGTTGGTGTTGACCTTGCTCATCTGGGAGGGTCTGTGCCGGGCTTTCTCGGTGTCTGAATTTATTTTCCCCAGCCCATCGCGCATTGCCCAGCAAACGGTGGAGTTCTCCAGCGTCATCGCGGCCCATGCTTGGCGCACATATTGGGTCACCATGGCGGGTTTTGGCATTGCCATCGGTGTCGGTGTTTTGTTGGGCTTTGTGATTGGCAGCTCGCGCCTGGCCTATGCCGCGGTTTACCCCTTGATGACCGCCTTCAATGCCCTGCCCAAGGCAGCTTTTGTCCCGATACTGGTGGTGTGGTTTGGCATTGGCATTGGTCCGGCCATCTTGACGGCTTTTCTGATCAGCTTTTTCCCCATCACGGTCAACATTGCCACCGGTTTGGCCACCCTGGAGCCGGAATTGGAAGATGTGTTGCGGGTGCTCGGTGCCAAGCGTTGGGATGTTTTGGTCAAAGTGGGTTTGCCACGCTCCATGCCTTATTTTTTCGGCTCTCTCAAAGTGGCCATCACTTTGGCCTTTGTGGGGACCACGGTGTCGGAGATGACCGCTGCCAACGAAGGCATTGGCTATTTGCTGATTTCGGCGGGTTCGGCCATGCAAATGGGCTTGGCGTTCTCCGGTTTGGTGGTGGTGGGTGTGATGGCCATGGCCATGTACGAACTGTTCAGCTTCATTGAAAAGAACACCACGGCATGGGCGCACCGCAGTTCACAAAACACCTGAATATTTACAGTCTTGCCGGTTGTTGTTTGTCTTGCCTTTCAAAGCTTGCCTCATCCGAAAGCCATTGAGGGTTTTATGCCTGACCTTCCAATTTGGGCACGCGCACATCATCAGGTCGTGTGCCGCACACCACATGCAAATGTTTGCGTTGTCAGCGCGGGCAAATCAGGGTGAACCCTTAATTATTCAACCCAGGTAAAAAAATAAACCCAACTTTGAGTGATTTACAAATTTTTTTAATTTACGATTTATTTTGCGAATATCATTGGATTGGTCCTTGGCAAACTATTACAGATTTGCCATTTCATAAACAGGATGCCAAACCATGAACCCCTCTCCAACGCACTCTGCTCCCCCTGTCTCCACCCAACCCACCCACAGCGATTGGTTGTTTTTGCTCTCTTGCGTGGTGGCTTTGATAGTTGTAGCTTTTTTGGGCAAACTGGCTTACGAAGAAGCCATGAAAACCGAAATTGCCAAACGCAACGGTGAAGCCGTTGTGAACTGGATGCAAGATGCCACCGCTGGTCGCTTCGAAGCCGACTTTGCCGTTCCCGCTTGTGCTGGAACGCCACCTGCACCCGCTGGCGAAACCCCCGCCATCGACAAACCCGCTGTGTCAGCGAATACATGGGGAGGCTGTTTAGATGCCATTTTGTTGCAATCCAACATGAAAACCTTGGACAACCCGTTTCACGAAGGTATGGCATTGGACTTTGCCCCCGCATGCAACCCCGAGGATCGCAGTTTGGCCGGCAATATTGTGATGGAAAAAATCACGGCCACGCCCCCAGGTTCGGCCATCCCCACCATCATCTCGCCGCTGACCCCGGAGGTTCCCATTGATCAAAAAATCCAGGTGCGCGTGTCCGTTTGTGACAAGGGCTCCTATGCGGTCAAAGTGGCCGAGTTTGAATTCTGAGGTGCATCATGGAAGAACCCCGCAAAGCCATACAAATCTCTGACCTGGATGCCGCATCCTTGTTGGGTGCAGAGGTTGAGGCCGATATTTCCCCTGATTTGCCGCGCCGACAGTGGCTGTATGCCTGGCTGCTCGACCCCAATATTCCAGGCAACTACCAAAAAAGCATCGACAAATGGATTGCCATTTTGATTGTTGTCAACTTGTTCACGATGGTGCTTGAGCAGGTTCCCGCCATTTTTGAGCCCTATAAAAATTGGTTCCATGCCTTCGACGTGTTCTCCATCGCGGTCTTTGTGATCGAGTACCTGACACGTTTTTTCCTGGCACCCGAAGATGAAGAATTCAAAACCAAAGGCAGTCCGCGCTTGGCCTATGTGTTCAGTCCCTTTGCCATCATTGATCTGTTGGCCATCTTGCCCTTCTTCTTGCAAGCCATTGTGCCGGTGGACCTGCGCGCCCTGCGGTTCTTGCGGTTGCTGCGAATACTGAAGATTTTCCGCATCCTTTTGCCGGCTTGGTCAGAATTCAAAGATCTCAACCGAGAGCGCACTTTTCGGCAAAAAATCCACGCTTTGGTTTTCAACAGCCCCTATGGCGGCAATCTCAAAGACTTCTTTGATGTGTTTATTGGCGTATGGGTGTTGATATCTGTGATTGCGGTGGTACTGGAGTCGGTGGCTTCGGTCAGCTACCTCATCAACATCGAGTTTGTGATTTTGGACACGATTGCGGTGGCCGTTTTCACCATCGAATACATGATGCGGATTTATGCCTCGGTGGAAGAGCCGGCTCACCACAACCCGGTGTTTGGCCGCATCAAGCAAATCACCAATCCATCGACCTTCATCGATTTGCTGGCCATCCTGCCTTTCTTTTTGGAAGTATTCCTCCATCAAGTGCTGGACCTGCGCTTTTTGCGGGTGTTCCGTTTGGCGCGTTTGCTCAAACTCACCCGCGGTAGCGATGCCACCGCCACCTTGTTCAAGGTCATCAAGCGTGAATGGCCGGTGATGAGCGCGGCTGCCTTCATCATGATCTTGCTCATCGTGCTGACCGCCAGCCTGGGCTATTTGTTCGAGCATGCCGCCCAACCGGATAAGTTTGAAAACATCCCCACTGCGATTTATTGGGCGGTGATCACCTTGGCCTCGGTCGGATATGGCGACATCTCACCCGTGACGCCAATTGGCCGTGCCATGACGGTGGTCATGGCTTTGTTGGGCATTGGCATTTTTGCCATCCCGGCCGGCTTATTGGCGTCTGCCTTCAGCGATCAGTTGCACAAAGAGCGAGATACCTTAAAAGCCGATATTTTGAAAATGCTCAAAGACGGTCAACTCGACGATGAAGAAATTGCCTTGTTGCGCTCTGAAGCCAAACGACTGCATTTGACTGTGGAAGAAATGAACCACATTCTTGAAGTGCTGAACCTTGAATTGGAAAATGCCCGTAACAGCCTTTTGCAATTACCCCCCAATGTGATTGCGCAAAACCTGCAGCATTCGATCGAGCATTACAAATACCTTCTCAGCCAGATTTCCCAATTGGGAATTTATGTCGATAAAGCGGCATTTTTGGAAAAAGCAAAGACAGATGACCGTCTGACCGCGAGCGAAATCGATATTTGGAATCGCATCAACGAAAGCCGTTGAGCCACTCAATCTTTAACGCGCCCCCGTGGGGCGCGTTTTTTATCTCAACTTGACTTGACGTGACAACATCTGACACACACCCGCCCAGTTTGCAGCGCACCGTCATGGAGGTGCTTGACGGTTCGCCCAAACATGCCATCAGCCGGTATGTGGAATGGCTGATCACCGTCGTGGTTTTGGTCAATTGCTCGGCCGTGATCCTGGACTCCATCCCGGAGGTGCATGCTGACTACAAAGACTTTTTCCACGAACTGGAGTTTTGGAGTGTGATGTTTTTCACACTCGAATATGTGCTCAGGGTGTGGTCCCTGGGTGCCAAATTCGGGTCCACGGAAGGTGGCGCATGGAAGGGCAGAAGCGGTTACATCTTCAGCCCATTTGGATTGATTGACTTTTTTGCCACCATGCCGTTTTATTTGCATGTGTTCTTTCCGACCTTGGATTTGCGCATCTTGCGGGTTTTGCGCCTGCTGCGCATTCTCAAACTGTCCAAATACAACACGGCTTTGCAAGACCTGTTCACCGCGGTTTATTCCGAACGCCGAGCCTTCGGTTCGGCGGCCTTCTTGCTGGTCATAGCCACCATTGTGTCAGCCTCGTTGATGCACTTTGCCGAAGGGCATGAGCAACCCCAGCACTTTGGCTCCATTCCCCATTCGATCTACTGGGCCATCGTGACCATCACCGCTGGTTATGGCAATGTTGAGCCCGTCACCAAAGCCGGCGAAATCATCGCCTTGTTGACCGGGTTTTTAGGGGTGTGCATGGCCGCCATCATGACCGGTATTGTTGCTTCGGCCTTCTCCAACCAAATGGCCCGCAAAAAGGCCGCGTTCCAGAGCCAGTTGCGTCAAGTGCTGTCTGACGGTGTGGTGACCGAGGCAGAACGCGAAAGCTTGCGCCGCCTACAGCAACAATTCCGGTTGTCTGATGCCCAGGTTCAGGCCATGATCGACGAACAGAATGCGGAACGTGCATCATGACCCAAACCACTGCACACCAATTGGGCCCTTTGGCGCGACTACAGCGCCGTATCTATGAGGTTTTGGACGGGGCGGTGATGGACCGCACCAGCAAAGCCGTTGAAATTTTCATCGCCACATTGGTGGTGGCCAACGTGGTCGCCATTATTTTGGAATCGGTTCAATCCCTGCACGAAGAGTACGAGCAACTTTTCCATGTGTTCGATACCTTCAGTGTGGTGGTGTTTTCGCTGGAGTATGTGTTGCGGGTGTGGTCGTATGGCCGCAAATACCTGGGCAGCGAGCCTGGCTTGGCCTGGAAAGGTCGAAAAGAATATTTGTTCAGTGTATTTGGCTTGGTCGACTTTTTCAGCACCGTGCCTTTTTACCTCCAACTGATCATGCCGGGCGCTGATTTGCGGGTGCTGCGCATGTTTCGCCTGTTGCGCATCTTCAAACTCTCGCGCTACAACAGTGCCATGGAAGACATGTTTGAGGCGATCAAATCCGAACGCGACTCCTTTTCCTCTGCCCTGTTTTTGCTGCTCATCAGTTGTTTGCTCTTTTCATCTTTGATCTACATCATTGAAGGCCATGACCAGCCGGAGGTTTTCCCATCCATTCCTGCCGCCATGCATTGGTTTGTGCTGACCATCATCTCAGGTTGGGGCAATGTGGATCCTGTCACTTACTTCGGAGTCGCCTTGGTGGTGGTGACGCAAATTTTGGCCATTGCCCTGGCCGCCATCCTGACGGGCGTGGTGGCAACGGCCTACACCTCACAAGTTCAGCGGCGCGAATCTCTCTATGAGATGGAAGTGCGTGAGGTACTTTCTGATGGCGTGGTCACTGAAGAAGAAAAGCAAAAACTTAAAACGCTTCAGACCAAGTTTGGCATGTCCAACGAACAGGTGGAAGCCATTGCACGGCAAGTCGAGGCGGAGAAAAAAGACAGCCGATGAACGGCTTGATGGCAGGTCCAGAATCTGCGTCACAATGCCGAGGACATGTGCGCTGACAAGCCCTCCACTGCCAGCCACTGGCCTGCCCAGCTGAAGCTGCACTACAGCCCTTCATTTCAGCGCACGGTCGTTCGCCACCAGCATGCAGGCCCACTGCGCTTGCTCAAAAGCCTGTACCCAGAAGGCGATACGGTATGTCACAACATCTTGGTCCACCCGCCCAGTGGCCTGGTGGGGGGCGATAGCTTGGACATCCAAATCCAGGTCGATGCAGGTGCCCATGCGCTGATCACCACACCGGGGGCAACACGTTATTACCGCAGCGAGCAAGGCTTGGCCCAACAAAAAACCCATGTCCGCTTGGCCCCTGGTGCCAGGTTTGAATGGCTTCCTTTGGAGAGCATTGCCTACAGCGGATGCCAGGCCTTGAACCAATGGATTTGCGAGCTTTCACCCAACAGCGCTGTCATGGCCTGGGACATGCTGGCCTTGGGCCTGCCGCACGCCCACCTGCCCTTTGAACAAGGTGTTTTTTCGCAACACTTGGAAATTTCAGGCATGTGGTTGGAACGCGCCCGCATCGCTGCGTCGGATGATCGGATGCTCAATAGTGCGCTGGGCTTGGCCCAACAGCGTTGCATGGGAACATTGGTGATGGCCCAGGGCGGTATGTGGGACGAAGGGCAAAGGCAAATGGCGCTGAATGTGGCGCGACAGTGGTGTGAGGCCAGCCCTTTGAAGGAATGGTCAGGTGTCACCTCACCAGACCCGAGGATGGTGGTGTTGCGCGTTTTAGCGCCCCAGGTTGAGGTTGTTTTTGATTTGCTCCAGCAAGTATGGCTGGCTTGGCGTGCTGACATATGGCGCATGCCCACGGCGCCTGCACGCATTTGGGCCATGTGAAACAGACAAAGCGTTTCAGGGAAAAATCAACCCTGGGTTAAATCGAAACCAATTGCCGGATATTTTTGCTTCGCATTTCCGATCCAGGGCCTTGGGCAATGATTTCACCCCTCTCCATCACCAGATATTGATCGGCCAAATCTTGGGCAAAGTCGTAGTACTGCTCACACAGCAAAATGGCCATGTCCCCGCGCTGGGCCAATTGCTGGATCACCCGCCCAATGTCTTTGATGATGCTGGGCTGAATGCCTTCGGTGGGTTCATCGAGCACCAGCAACTTAGGGCCACCGGCCAAGGACCTGGCAATCGCCAATTGCTGCTGTTGCCCGCCTGACAAATCGCCGCCGCGTCGGTGTCGCATCTGGTCCAAGATGGGAAACAGTTCAAACAACTCGTCTGGGATGCGGGCATTGCCGGGTCGCGTGGCCAAGCCCATGCGCAGGTTGTCCTCGACTGTCAATCGGTTGAAAATCTCACGACCTTGGGGCACATAGCCAATGCCGGCACGGGCCCGCTCATAAGGGGTGGCCCGGGTGATCAATTGGCCCGCAAAGCTGATGCTGCCCTCACGGATGGGCACCAATCCCATCAGCGACTTGAGCAAAGTGGTTTTGCCCACGCCGTTGCGGCCCAATAAAACGGTGATTTGCCCGGTTGGGGCATCAAGGGAAATATCGCGCAAGATGTGCGAACCGCCATAGTATTGGTGAATGTGTTGAACGCTCAGCATGTCAACGCCCCAAATAAACTTCGATGACCCGCTCATCGGCTTGCACCTGGTCCAAGGTGCCTTGGGCCAATACCGATCCATCGCACAGCACGGTGACAATGTCCGATATGCGCCGGATGAACGACATGTCGTGCTCGACCACCATCAACGAGTGTTTGCCTTTGAGGGTCAAAAACAATTCAGCCGTGCGCTCGGTTTCATGGTCGGTCATGCCCGCCACCGGTTCATCGAGCAGCAGCAGCTTGGGCTCTTGCATCAACAACATGCCAATTTCCAGCCATTGCTTTTGACCGTGGCTGAGCTTGCCCGCTGTGCTCAAAACGGCCGAGGGCAATTGGATGGTGTGCAACACCTCCTCCAGCCGATCGCGCTGCGTGCCGTTGGGCCGAAAGCGCATGGAGGCACCCACACCTTTGTGGGTCTTCAAGGCCAGTTCCAGGTTTTCGTACACCGTGAGTTGCTCAAACACCGTGGGTTTTTGAAATTTACGGCCAATCCCCAGTTGGGCGATCTCGGGCTCGTTGTGGCGCAACAAATCAATGGTGCTGCCAAAAAACACACGGCCTGCATCAGGCTTGGTTTTGCCGGTGATGATGTCCATCAGGGTGGTCTTGCCTGCCCCATTGGGGCCAATGATGCAACGCAGTTCACCCGGTGCAATGTCCAGCGACAACCCATTGATGGCTTTGAAACCATCAAAGCTCACATGCACATCTTCCAGGTAAAGAATGCGGCCATGGGCCAATCCAACTCACCGGCCTGGTGCAAGCGGGCATAGCTCGCGGTTCGACCACCAGACTCCGAAGCACTGGCCTTTTGATCCAGCGCCTTTTGATAACGCTCAGCGCCTTGGGCCATCAAGTCCGGTGTCACGATCCATCCCCTTTGCCCGGTGCAGCGTTTTGGCCCCAGCGCGAACCCATCTGGCGCAGCCAGCCCACCACACCCTGGGGCAGGTATAAGGTCACCACGATGAACAAGCCACCCAAAAAGTACAACCAAAACTCTGGGGCTGTCACGGTCAACCAACTCTTTGCGCCGTTGACCAAAAATGCGCCCACGATGGGGCCCACCAAGGTGCCGCGCCCTCCCACAGCAGCCCAAATGGCGATTTCAATGGAATTGGCCGGGCTCATCTCACTGGGGTTGATGATGCCCACCTGCGGCACATACAAGGCCCCGGCCACCCCACACATCACTGCCGACAAGACCCAAATGCTGAGCTTGTAGGGCATAGGCGAGTAGCCACAAAACATCAAGCGGCTCTCGGCATCGCGCAACGCTTGCAGCACACGGCCATATTTGCTGCGCATGAGCCAGCGGGCCAATAAATAAAAGCCCAACAAGGTCAAGCCAGTCAGCACAAACAAGACCATGCGCATGTGGGCTGTGGCCAATGGCATGTCCAAAATGCGCTTGAAATCGGTGAAGCCATTGTTGCCACCAAAGCCAGTTTCATTGCGAAAGAACAGCAACATGAATGCAAATGTCATGGCCTGGGTGATGATAGAGAAATAAACCCCTTTGATGCGTGAACGAAAGGCAAAGAAGCCAAACACAAAAGCCAGCAAGCCGGGGGCCAGCACCACCAAAGCCAAGGTGGCCCCAAAACTGTCGCTCAAGGCCCAATGCCAAGGCAATTCTTTCCAATCCAAAAAAACCATGAAGTCGGGCAATAGCGATTTGTAATTGCCGTCACGCCCAATTTGGCGCATCAGGTACATGCCCATGGCATAGCCGCCCAAGGCAAAAAACAAACCATGACCCAGCGATAAGATACCGCAATAGCCCCAGATCAAATCCATCGCCAATGCACAAATGGCATAGCACATGATCTTGCCCAGCAAAGATACAGCAAAGTCACTCATATGCATTGGATGACCGTTGGGCAAGACCAAATTCAAAATGGGTGCCAAGCCAGCCACCAGGGCGATACATGCGAAGTACATGCCCCATCCTTTGGGGCTGAGCAAAGGCTCGGGTGCGGGCAATACAGATGAACCCATTTCAAGCCTCGGCACTGCGACCCTTCATCGCAAACAAGCCCTGGGGTCGCTTTTGGATGAAGACAATGATGAACACCAGCACCGCAATTTTGGCCAATACGGCACCCGCCCAACCTTCTAAAAACTTGTTGAGCACACCCAGTCCCAGGGCCGCGTAAACTGTCCCAGCCAGTTGCCCTACGCCGCCGAGCACCACCACCATGAATGCATCCACGATATAGCCCTGGCCCAAATCAGGCCCCACGTTGCCCACCTGGCTCAAGGCACAACCGGCCAAACCCGCTATGCCAGAACCCAACGCAAAGGCCGTGGTGTCGACGCGGGCTGTGTTCACCCCCATGCACGAAGCCATGGCCCGGTTTTGGGTGACACCGCGCACAAACAGTCCCAAGCGGGTTTGGCTGATCAACAAGGCCATGGCGACCAACACCAGCCATGCGAACAAAACAATGAACAAACGGTTCCAGGGCAGCACCAAATTGGCCAACACCTGCACACCGCCGCTCATCCAACTGGGGTTTTCAACAGCCACGTTTTGCGCCCCAAAAATACTGCGCACGGCCTGCATGAGCATCAGGCTGATACCCCAGGTGGCCAACAAGGTCTCCAGCGGTCGACCATACAAATGGCGCAAAATCCCGCGCTCCAAAGCGGCCCCGACCAAGGCAGCGCTGAAAAACGAAACCGGCAACGCTGCAATCAAATATGCATCAAACAGGTTGGGCAGGTATTGGCGAAACAGACCTTGCACCACAAAGGTGGCGTAGGCACCGACCATCATCAATTCACCATGGGCCATGTTGATGACGCCCATCAAACCATAAGTGATGGCCAATCCCAGAGCCACCAGTAACAAAATCGATCCCAAGCTGACACCGGTAAACACCACACCCCAACGCTCACCCCATGCCAATGCAGCCTGTATGTCGCGCAAAGCGGAGGCAATTTGGGCTTTGACCGCTGCATCGCTCTCTTGCGACCACTGTTGGTTCAACAGCAACTGCACCTGTGGTGTTTTGGCTTGGGCCAAGTCATGTGCTGCTCTCGCTCTGGTGGCCGCATCTGGATGGCTGATGTCCATTGCGGCCTGGGCCCAGCGCAAAGCCTTGGCCACCTCGGCATCCTTTTCAACGGCCAAAGCCTTTTCAATCAAGGGCGCTTTGGCCGCATCGGGTTCTTTGATCAATGCCTGGGCGGCTTGCATGCGCACGCTTTTGTCGGGACTGAGCAGCTTCAAAGCGGCCAATGCGGCATCGACTTCTCCGCGCATGCGGTTGTTACTGACCACGTCTAGTGCGTCATCGGGCATGGCCTGGGGAGAAGCGTCCAACGGGCTCAAAGGCTGGCCTTCGCGCAACATCCAAACCTTGTCGCCCAAAACTTTCACGTTGTCATCGGCCAAGGCTTGCAAAAAAACCGCTGTGGCGGGGTCGGCTTGCTGCAACACCTGCTGGAGCACATTCACACGCGCATCCGTATCACCCGTTGACAAACCACGGGCTTGCTCCATGCTCAGGGCTTGGGCGCCGAAGGACAAAAACAGTCCACACAAAACCACCAAGCCAAGCCGAAACCCTTGTAAAGAAAAAAACATGTTGATGCCATCAAATAGGGGAGGGGCCAGGCCGCCTCCCCGAGGTTCACTCAGCGGCCCATCCCGAATCGAGCCGCCCACAGCACAGCGCTGTGTTGATTACTTCTTGACCGGCTCGTCTGGCTTTTTGTCGTTGCCTTCGATGTAAGGGCTCCAGGGCTTGGCCTTGACCGGACCCGGGGTTTTCCACACCACGTTGAACTGGCCATCGGCCTTGACCTCACCGATGAACACCGACTTGTGCAAATGATGGTTTTTCTCGTCCATTTTGGAGACGATGCCC